>CAZRIR010000332.1:0-3233 GCA_964600195.1 uncultured archaeon
GTATAGAAATTGAATAAAGAAAAAAAAAGGAATCTTTATAAAGATTGAAAACGAATTATTGAGTTAATATATACACCTCATTTAAAAAATTAAAAGGAAAAAAATATAGTATTGGTGAATGGATTGGACGATAGACCAAAGGGAATATTTTATTGGGTGGTTATTGAGATCGTTACAGCTATTATTCTAATCATCGTGTCCATAGTATTATTTTCTGGAATTGCTTATACTATTTTCGATACTCAACTTAGAGCTCCACTCGAAACTTTATTAACTCCTTATTCTGGATTAAGACTTGATCAAATCGTGTTCCTTCTGCTCACTCCGGGAATGTTTACTATCTATGGAACATTGATCTTACTTCTTGGTTTATTATTCCTTGGAACAGCTGTTTTATTATACCTGATGAAGGATGCAGGACGTCTCTTGTCTGTATTAGATGGGATTCTCATACTTTTAACGTTAGTCGGTCTCCCATTGGGAATTATCATGATATGGTATTTCAGAAAAAATGACACGAGAGCATATTTTCAATGAATTCAAGTTTCGATTTCAATTCATAATTTCTCTTTTTTTTGTTAGTAGATATATCATTTT
This sequence comes from uncultured archaeon, assembly GCA_964600195.1. Taxonomy (GTDB): domain Archaea; phylum Asgardarchaeota; class Lokiarchaeia; order Sigyniarchaeales; family SOKP01; genus FT1-020. The sequence continues at coordinate 598 of CAZRIR010000332.1, forward strand.
GAATAACTAATATTTTGGATAATTTTAATAAAAAGAAGAATATCTTTATAAATTTGGACGTCTAAATATTGAATATAAAAACTTCTTTGAATTACTTTTTATTTGGTAGACGTGATGTCAGAACAGAACGATGAGAAAAAAAAAAAGAGAATAAAGGGAATTGGTGGTATCATTAATAATATGATGAAACCCTTAGAAATGGACAATGTATTCTTATCAAAATTTTCCAAGCTTCAAATGAAGGCCTTGATAAACGCTTTTGATACAAGATATGCAGCACTTATTACTTTTAATGAAGGAAGAATTGAAGTGGAGGGTTTAAAAAATAAACCCGAAGAAAATATCTCAAAAAAAAAATTGAATTGGAACGGTAAGCTAGAAACAGATGTTGCAACTTTATTAAAGATAGCTACGGGAGAAATGGGGATAGGGGGATTGATCAAACATATAATCACCCGAAAAATAAAAATAAAAGGGATGTTTAAAATGCTTTCATTATATAATATCTTTCAAATAGCTAATGCAAAGCAAGAGACCCCTAGAAAAGAAGAAACATTGAAGGAAAAGAAAAAAAGAGCCAAAAAGGATAGTTCAGCCTTATTTTCAAGGAGATCCAAATTTATCACTGCAGGCATAGTTGGAATTGCTTTACCTTTTTTCTTAACAGTATTATTCATGTGGGCATTAGGAACCTTGAGTGTTTTATGGGAGCTTTCCAATGGAGATTTTGGGCTCTTCTTTTCAATGATTCTATTCAATTCCTTGAATTACGTGAATGATATATTCTTACTTGGTAAGGGTTATTGGTATGTTTTCATAATTTGGGCAGTAACAGGATTAATAATTGGACTTCTTTCCAGAGATTTCCTTAAAAGCCTGATCATTGATGGAATTGCAATTTTCATATACATGATCTTGTATACTATCTTCGTTGGTATGTATAGTTATAATTTTCCTGATATGTTAATAGATACTTTAATTACAGAATCTAGTTATCTTTATCCTGGATTGATTGAAGGTCCGATGATATTCTTCAATTTACTTGTCCAAATCACAGTTGAGTCTTTTGTAATACCAATGATGGTCTTATTCACACTTATCGGTGGCATAATCAATCCAAAACCAGAATATTATACTGTTTTCGAAGCAACTCCCCATAAAAAGATTATGAAAAAATATAAAGGTTCAGCAGTATCCACCAAGAAATTAGGTTCAATGGAGCAGAAGAAGGAAAGGACCTATTTGGAAGAACACTCCCAAATTAGAGGGAATTAATAACAATTCTTTTCATTATTTTTTTAATTTTAAAAATATGCCTGTATAATACCAATCTCTTACATATATTGAACCATTCTTCAACCATCTTCGATATAATGTTATAGTTAGAAAAAGATACCTTTTTAAACTCTTACGTCTAAATATTGAAATAAAAAGATGATGATAGTCATTTTTATTTAAATAAAAAAGTGTAAATAATGCAAGAACAAGCACGAAAAAGAGAAGGAAGACTCCGAGGAATTGCAGGGGTTATTGCAAATCAGCTAAAACCTATAGAACGAAAAGAAAAATTCATAGAGAAATTTTCCGATCTTTATCTAAGAATACTTTTAAACCCTACTGATTCAAAATATGCGGCAATCGTTAATCTCAATCATGGAAGGTTTGAAGTGGAATATATAAAAAACGACCAAAAAGAAGCTTTAAGTAAAAAAAATTTAAATTGGAATGCAATGCTAGAAACATCTACTCCAATTTTTCTGAAAATTGCAATGGGAGAGCTAGGTCTACTTGGACAAACTAAACTTATAATGACTCGTAAGATGAAAGCAAAAGGCTTAACAAAACTTCTCAAGCTCGCAAGTATATTAAGTTTATCAGATGTAGTGCAACAAAAACCAGAAAAAGAAAAGAAAAAAATCAGACAGACCGTAAAAGAAGCCAAAACGGAGGAATTATTCTCAAGAAGGTCAAAATTGGTAGTTGCTGGAGTGGTTGGAATTATTTTGCCATCAATATTAACAATTTTAATCATGTGGGCATTAGGCTCATTACAGAGTTTATGGGAATTAGCAAATGGAGATATTGGTTTGATGTACTCCATGATTTTGTTTAATTCATTAAACTATGTAAATGATATGTTATTACTCGGCAAGGGTTATTGGTTTGTATTTATAACATGGGCAGTAACGGGTATTTTTATTGGACTTCTTTCAAGGGATATATTGAAAAGCTTGATAATAGATGGGATTGTAATGGGTATTTATCTTCTCATGTATTCCATTTATGTTTCAATTTATAGTAATAATTTCCCTAGTATGCTTATAGATTCTTTAATTACAGAATCCAGCTATTTATATCCTGGATTGGTTGGTGGTCCTCAAATTTTTTTGAGCATCCTTATTCAAGTTGTAATTGAATCCTTTGCTTTACCAATGTTAGTTTTATTTACCTTAATTGGTGGTTTAATTAATCCAAGACCAGAATATTATACGGTTTTTGATGAAAATGTTATAAAACTCAAAAGGAAGGCAAAAGGACCGGGAATACCTAAACAAGGAGTGATGGTTCCTCCCCCAGGACCACAAAAAGAACAAAGATACCTGGAGTCTTTACAAACAGTGTAATTTTTTTTTTTT
>CAZRIR010000333.1:0-3224 GCA_964600195.1 uncultured archaeon
TAAGATTAGATAATTGAATTTTAGAAGAATTAAAGAATAGAAATCTGTAAGCATTCCAAACTTTTGTCAAAAATCTTGAGGCCCCAATTAATTGTTCAAACCTTCTTTTATACTTGTTGTTAAATTTGTTTTCAGTAAGGCGTTCTTTTTCTTTCTTGATAAAATCATTACTTACGGGTTGTTTTGATTGGATATTTATCCAAGTATACTCAAAAGGATAATCATCCCCAAGCGTGCCAAGTGCTGCCCATTGTCTCAATGAATCTGCACCAAATTCAGGCATTACCTCATCTGGTGAAACTACATTACCAAAACTCTTAGACATCTTACGGGTATCATTTCCCGCAACCATTCCGTTGATAAGAATCTCGGAAAATGGTGCCTTCCCCGTCAGCTTTTTGCATCGGAATAACGTGTAAAATAACCATGTTCTAATGATTTCATAACCTTGAGGTCTATGCACGTTAGCTTTTGTATATGTCTTATCGAAGAAATCTTCATCTTCTAACCATTTCGCAATTGCCAATGGCGTGATGCTCGAGTCAATCCAACAATCACAAACATCCTTTTCACCTTCTATTTTTGAACTTTTACATTTAGGACACTGTTTTTTAGGAGATTGCATAGTAACGGGATCTAAAGGAAGATCCTCCTCTCTTGGAGGTATGATTTCTCCACAATCTAAACAATACCAGAAGGGAATTGGCGTCCCAAAAACACGTTGTCTTGAGATCACCCAATTCCAATCAAGACCTTCACACCAATCAATTAATCTTTGCTTGTGCTTTTCGGGATACCAATTCATGGCTTCGCCAGATTCGATGATTTCTTGAGTAAAATCCTTGACATTGATAAACCATTGATAAACTGGTAGAAATTCAATAGGTTTCCTGCAAGAAGATCGTTCGGTATGGATAACAATTCGATGTTCATAATCTTTTATATCTGAAATTAATCCCATTTTATCCAAGTCTTCCACGATTTTTTCACGAGCTTCTAATATAGTCATTCCTTTGTATTTGGAATTCTCATTCATGTGACCATCTTCCGTAAATATTTGAATTTCGTCAAGACCATATTCTAATTTCCATTTGATATCCATTTCATCTCCATAGGTGCAACAATAAACGATACCCGTCCCAAAATTCATGTCAACGTTTCTATCTGTCCTTATCCTCACGGTTCGACCGGTTAATGGGATCTCAACCTCTGCAGCAGATAAATGATAATACCTATCATCATTTGGATGAAAAAAAACCCCCACGCATGCTTCAATATATTCTGGTCGCGTGGTTGCAATGGTGACGTTTTCATTTTCCCCCCCTACGATTGGTAATTTCAAGTACCATAATTTTCCAATTTCATCTTGGTACCCAACTTCCGCTTTTGCTACTGAAGTTTCACAATTAACACAAAAATGAGTGGGAAATTTTTCTCGGTATAACCACCTCTTCTTGTAAAAATATAACAAGGACCATTGCACCTTGTATTTATAATCATCATTCATGGTGCGATAAGTATAATTCCAATCCGTAGAATATCCCATTTCATCAAATTGTTTAGTCATGTTGTCAATGTTGTTGTTTACCCATTCAACACATTTAGCGAGAAATTTCTCACGGTCATGTTTGGATATGCCATAGTTTTTCTCCACGGCAAGTTCAACAGGCAATCCATGACAGTCGAATCCCTGAGGAAAATAAACGTTCCTTCCTTTCATTTTATTATATCTTGCAACAAAATCTATCCAGGAATGATTTAAAATGTGCCCCAAATGAAGAGTTCCACTTACAAATGGAGGGGGCGTGTCTATGGTGAATATATCTTTCCCGTCCTTAAGTTCAAAATTATTGATCTTTTCCTTTCGCCAATATTCTGTCCACTTTTTTTGTATTTCGCTAAATCGAAATCGTTTAGGGTATGTAATTTCTTGTGTCATGTCTTACCAGTTTATTAATTTCAGTTTATCATATAAAGAATTTATGGTTCTTGGAGAAATAGTTCTAAAAATGGATTACAACCATCAATAGAATCCAATCCAATAAATAATTGATTTATAATTAAAAAATAGAATAAAAAATAAATAAAAAATTTTAGTGTTTAATGAAAAAATCAAATGAGAAAGAAAAAATAGTTAAATATATTATAATTATTATTTTTGAATTTTATTTTAGTTATTTAATATAAATTTATTAGTTGACCTATCTCCACAGAGGAGAGTCATCTTTTCGGATTATTTCTAATGATTTCAAATCATTCAATCTCGCTGGTAATTTTTTTAAGGAACGACACTCTGCAATGTTGAGTTTTTTTAATGACTTTAGATTTCCAAGACTTTCTGGCAAGGATAATAAATTAATGCAATAACTTAAATCTAATTCTTTAAGGTATTCCAATTCACCTATACACTCTGGTAATTTTTTTAGAGATGTGCAATCTGAAAGAACTAATTTTTCAAGTTTTTTTAAACTACAAATAGTTTCCGGTAATGAAATTAATTTCCGTATATATTTACAATTGAATTGTTTTAATTGTTTTAAGTTTCCAATAGTTTCTGGTAGTTTTTCTAAATGAATAGTTTCTGCTAAATTTAATATTTATAATGATTTTAATTCATCGATGTTTTCAGGAAGCTGTTTCAAGGAACTACAACTGAATAAGTTGAATTCTTTTAGTAATTTTAATTCAACTATTCTTTTTGGTAGAATTTGCAAGTTTGAACAATAGCTTAAATCTAAAAATTCTAAGTAGTTTAAATCACAAATAGAATCAGGTAATTTAGCTATATTTAAAAGTTTTTTATGACTTTTTGGTTGAGATTTTGAAAAGAAACTATTCATATTTAATGCCCAACCAGTTAAGTTCAACGCAACAACATGTCCATCTATTACAGCATATATTCCTTTTCCTCTTCTAACCTCATTAATATCATTCGTTTGATAATCTTTATAGAAAGAGATATTCATTTCTCGAAATTCTTCACATATAGCATCTAAATCTAAGAAAAATTGAATCTCTTCCTCTACAACTCCAAAAATTGAAAGAAGTAGCTCTCTTTTTAGCATTTTAGTATATTTATTATTCACGTTCTCAAAGGAATCAAATAATGCTTTTAGAACAATTGTAGATTTTTCATGCTCAATTGTCCATTTCATTGGAGTTATAAGTTCCTCAATATAATTATTAATTAGTGCTTTTGCTGCACCACATCTAATGTTTACTTC
>CAZRIR010000334.1:0-1744 GCA_964600195.1 uncultured archaeon
CTTGATAAAAATTTTCATTATGATCTCTTAGATGAAATTGATAACCACACTTAGCACATGTAGTAACTGTTGTTTTTAACCAATATTGTGGATGACGAAAATCTAAAACCACCTTATCAAGTTGTCCTTCCTTTGTCTCCATAAAACATTCAAGTGGCAATCTAAATTTTACAGAAGTACCTCCGCAATTAGGACATTTTCCACAAGAGGCGATATATTTTACTTGCCTCATACCTACGCCAATTTTTTCTTCACTCATATTAGATTCCTCATTATTTTTTGATTATAGCATGTTTTTATATCTTCTAAGTGCATTTTGAATGATAAAAAGTTGTATATTCCGGGCGCCTCCAATTACTTCTTCAATTTTACTAGTATCTGTAAGCTCATCAACAGGAGTATTATCTGTAACGCTAATACCACCCATTTGTTGCTGTACGGTGTATAATACATCATGGGTTAATTTTGATACAAGATATTTTCCTTGAGAGCTTATACCTGCCACCCATTTTTCCGCAGCTCCACTTTTTTTCTCAGCAAATAATACTTTTTCATCATATATTGATGCTGCTGAAAATGATAAAGCCGTTGCCGCAGAAATTTGTGACAATAACTCCGCCAAGCTAAATCCTACTCCTTGAAATTTTCCAATTTCCTGCCCAAATTGCTTTCTAAGATTTGTATATATGATAGCGTATATTAACCCTGCCCAACAAATACCAATTCCCGAACCAATGATACCTAACCTTTCTGGAACAAGTCCTTCAAATAACCTAGTATATCCGGCCCCATCATCTCCCAAAATATAGTTCATTGGGACTTTTACATTGTCAAAAATGGTATGTGCAATATGGACTCTTGGAACAGAATTTATTTTCAATCGATTTGTTTTAACACCCATATCCCGCCTGATCATGGCTTGAACCATAGTTCCGCGTGGATTTGAAGTATCATATACACCATATGCTACAAAATAATCTGCCTTAGGACCATTCGTTGTAAAGACTTTTTCACCATTATAAATAACGCCATCATCTACTTTTTGACATCGAGTAGTCATATTTACGGCATCACTTCCCCGTTCAGGTTCCGTGATACATATACAGCCTACTTTCTGCCCTGACATTAAATCATTTTGGACTTTAGCAATTTCTGAACTTTCACCACCATGATGGAAATAATGAAAAGTAGGATTTCCACATAAAATTCCACTAGCTAATCTTGATAATTCAAGTTGACTATCCAAACAAGATATATGCAATCCTAATAACATTTCTTTTTTCATACCATAAGGCGTGAAATCATTCCATTTATTAATTCTTTGCATGTATCCCTTTTTTCCTAATTCTGGATAAAGAACATAAACATCTTTACTTTTATCAATCTTAGGGTCCAATTCAAGACAAAATTCTTGAAGTTCTTTACAATACTCAATTTCTTCTTGGTTTAAAAACGCAAATAGATTATCATTAAGTATGGTAAAAACATTTTCAAGAGTCATTTTCTCAAGGATATGATCAGCAATTATCTTTTCTTGCATTTTTATCGCTAAATAAAAGAATTAGTTTAATATTTTATTTCAAAGAAGTCATGCAAATAAAAATTATTGTTGTCGATGTTCATTAATACAGAATATTTTTCATTCGGCACTAAAAAAATAAAAAAAGTTATAAAATTATGATGTTAATTAAGTTATAAGAATAAAGATATTTTACTACAATAATCATGATTTTTACTATAATTT
>CAZRIR010000334.1:1844-3215 GCA_964600195.1 uncultured archaeon
AATGAAAAAGAATTTGAAGTAATAAAAAAAGCAAATGTTGAATATGTATCATTTACATCAGGTTATCGTTCAGCAATCCCAAAAACGGAAGAAGAAAAACAACAAGACATTCACGATTTAAAAGAAGCAATCTCCATGTTAGAATCCTTAGAATCAATGGCTTTAGATGTTTCTGAAAAAAATATAGGTGTTGGGGTGGGAATGTTTTATGATAAAATGTCGAGAGAATTTAAGCAAATAATTAGTGAAAATCATCTAAATGATCATAAATTTATCCCTAGTGAACGTTTGAAGTATTATGCGTTTCTTAAGATAAAAAATATTAAAAATTCAGACATATTACCTGTTTTAAGCATCATGAGAGAAACGAAACTGCTCAATGATGTGATAGAAATTAATCCTACTTTTTTCATGATTGTTTTCAGTGATATCAAACTTGATTTAACCAATGCTGAAAAAGTTTTACTCACATTTGCTTATGATGAAGAGTCCCTAACAATCAAAAAATTAATTGAATTGACGGAATGGAAAATCTCCCATGCAGAAAATATCACTCAAAGTTTAACTAAAAAGGGAGTAATATCAATAAAGGATGATGAGATTTTTGCTGAAGGATTTGGTCATCCAGAAGAAAGAGCCAAATGGAATGAAACAATTAATATTCAACTAAATAAAGAGAAAGAAAAAGAGGAGAAAAAGTTCCAAAGAAATCTGGAACGCAGAAAAAAATTAGAAGAATTACTTAAAGAAAAGGAAAAAACAGAAATAGTAGAATCCGAAGAGGAAAAAAGTGATTCCGAAAAAGATGCAATAAAATTTGATAAAAAACCACAAATTAAGGATCTTCCAAATGCGGATACCCAAGAAATTAAAGATAAAGATGCATTAGTTGGTGCAATGGAAGCCCTTGATGAAGAAATGAAAGTTTCACAGCCTGATAAAGTAGACTCTAAAAATGAATCGGGTGAATTATCATTTGAAGATACTCTAGATATGAATGGTGAAGAGAGAGATCTCACAGATTTAATACCTGAAAAAATATTAAACTATCATGAAAAGTATTCTCTGATGAATGGAGGCTTGGTTCAATTGAGTAAGTTAAAAAAATTTGTTGAGCAAGAGTTGAAAGAATATGTAGATGAGATTCCGGAAGACTTGTTTAAACAAATTATTAATCAACTAAAGGAATTACAAATGATCCAAAATATTATAAAAACAGCTGATTTTGAATTCTTGTTATTTAATGAAATCAAATTGAATTTCCTTCATCGAAGATTTTTATCTCATGCAATTGATAAAGTTCCATTAGTTAAGGGTGATTTCATGAAGGCTTTGAATTGGGATGAAGAAAAAGTCTTAAAAACCATGAAA
>CAZRIR010000335.1:0-3210 GCA_964600195.1 uncultured archaeon
GTTGTTATATTTGGCGATAAAAATGGTGATAAATATAAGCACGCCATGCTTGTCGTTTCAATAGGAAGTAATGATTGTAGCTTGTCAGCACATAGCTCAAACAGGTGGGATTATTCATTCTGGAATGAAATCAGTTATTTCTCTTGTGCCACGTTTTATCACATACCAATAAATACAGCAGGATATTATCATTTCCGAGTCACTGCTTCTGCATTGAATGTAAGAGTTGGCCCCGGAACTAATGAATTGGGCAATAATTATGAAGCCATCGGGGTTATTAACAATAACGAGGAATATATCGCGTTTGATTATGCATATGATAGTCAGGATAGAAAATGGTGGCATTTTTGGTATGATGATAGAGCTGCTTGGTGTGCCGAATGGTACACAATGGAAGTAACCGGAAATAGTGTATTTGAAGTAGATGTTGCAAATTATCTTAATGTTAGAGATGGTCCATCCACCTCCTATGGTATTGTTGGACAAATATATGATAAAATGCGATTTGTCATCCATGATATTTCTGGAGATTGGCTAGAATTTTATCATAGCGGGGGATTAGGTTATTGTCATTCGAGTTATGTTGATATAATTGAGGAATCAACATCCCAACGTGTTGATGGAATTGATGTTTCACACTGGCAAGGAACAATTAATTGGAATAACGTGTATGCAGACGGGTATCGTTTTGCCTTCTGTAAAGCGACTGAGGGAATAACATATGATGATCCCACATTTACAACCAACATGAACAGTGGAACGAATGCGGGCGTGATAATGGGAGCCTATCATTTTGCCCATCCTGAAAGTAATTCTGCTACTTCTGAAGCAGCACATTTCGTTAGCATTATCAATGAATACATGACTGAGGGATATTTAAGACCCGTTCTCGATTTGGAGGATGGATACACTTTGGGTAGAACTGCTCTTACAAACTGGGTACTGTCCTTCATGAACTATGTTGTGACGCAAACGGGAGTTGAACCGCTCATTTATTGCAATCTAGACTATGCAAGCAATTACCTTGATTCTCGAGCAACAGTATATGATCTATGGATTGCCCGCTTGGTTAGTTCAAATCCGGAAACTGGTATATGGGATGATTGGACAGTTTGGCAATATTGTTGGACAGGAAGTGTATCGGGAATTTCTGGTAACGTTGATCTTGATTATTATAATGGAAATATGCAAAACCTCAAGGAAAATCTTGAGATTGACAAAATTAATCAGCTTCCAATAGCTGATGCTGGACCAGACAAGACTGTAAATGTAAGTGATGTTATAACTTTTGATGCTTCTGGGTCATATGATATCGATGGCGTCATTGAAAGTTATATTTGGGATTTTGGGGATGGTTCACCTTCAGAAAAGGGGATTAGTGTCAGCCATACTTATACTACCAATGGGAGTTATATTGTGTCATTGCATGTTATAGATGATGACGATGGTGTTTCAATTGATTATAGTGAAATAACTGTAAAACCAAAATTAACTCCAGATAAGAATAATGAAGATGAAGATGGTGAAAATGGCTTGATAACATTTTTAACAAGTCCGATTGGAATGATAGTAATCGGTGTTTCTGGAGGTATTGCTATAATTGGATTAACCGGAATAATTAGAAAGAAATCTTCAAAATCTAAACGATTAAAAGAAATTAAAAGGATTGAGAAACTAAGAGGTAAGCATTAAACCAATGAAAAACCTTTAAGGAAAATATCAAGAAATCTACTTTTTTTTCATTATTGACTTTTGATGGTTCATTTTTAGAATGAGGTGATCTTGCTTTTTACTATAAAAAATTTTTTAAGGCTTCTATTCAAGTTTTCTAAGTCTTTGTGAGTTGATTTAATAGATAATAATTGATAATTAATAGTTCAATAAATAACGAATCAACTAGGTTTAAGTATTTTCATAAAATCTGTTCGTATAAAGATAATTATGCTGATTAATAAGAGAATTGAGACATAGATAAAGGCTATCATATATGAAAAATCATAAATGAGGCCAAAAATGGATGACTCCGCGAGAGAAATCAAGCCTACGGATAAGTAATACGTTCCATAGGCTCTCCCTGCCTTGTTATTTCCGGCTAAATCCGCGATATAAGCACGTGAGATAGGATCGACGGAGGCCATGTAAAATCCATACATTATAAATACTAGTATAATTATAACTAATGAAAAGATTGAGACTTGTGCAGGGATTGCTAATATGATAGAAATGATAAGTAACAACATAAGACCCGTAGATATTACCTTTTTTCTTCCGATTTTATCAGAAATGATACCATTGATAGGAGAAAATATAGCATAAACAACATTACTTGCCATGTAAAGAAGTGGAATTAAAAAAATAAAAAAAGCATAATTCTCTGCTCGTAATTGAACGAATGAAATGTCTATACTGGCAAATTCAATAATACCTAAAATGATGACTAACTTTATGAAATTTTTATCAAGTTTTTCACTTTCTTTTTCTTTTTTATCTTCTTTTTTAATCATGCTTGGATCCACGTCTTTGACGAATAAAATCAATGCTATTGCTATTACTCCTGGAATTATCGAAAATAGAATGATTTGAGAATAACTCCATGTAAAGAAAAGAAATAGAAATGCCAAAAATGATCCCGTGACAGCTCCCAAAGTATCCATTGATCTATGTAAGCCAAATGCCCTTCCTTTTTCCTCAGAGAAATAGGAAATCATGGTATCTCTTGCAGAAGTTCTAATTCCTTTTCCAAATCTATCTACAGTTTTTAACCCCAAGACAAATTCCCATGAAGGACTAAATGCCATGAGTGGTTTTGATAAATTAGAAACTACATAACCCCCAACCACGAATGGTTTTCTTTTATTAATTTTATCAGACATCCATCCAGAAATTCCTTTAAAAATATTCGAAATTGCCGTGGTAACGCCCGTTATCACTCCTAAAATTAAACCAGTGCCTCCTACTTGTATGATAAAAAATGGCAGTATACTCGTAACCATTTCAGAAGATACGTCAGTAAAATAAGAAACTAATCCCAAGATGAATACCGGAATGGTTACACCTAGAATCATTCCTGATGTTTTGAGTCGAGATCTTTCATTACTTGTATTTGCTTCTCCTTTCAAGTACCATAATCACATGATATTATAATAAACTATAGATCGTAAAATAGTTCAAAATTTAAATAATCTAAAGAAAAATTTTAAATCAATACCA
>CAZRIR010000336.1:0-3209 GCA_964600195.1 uncultured archaeon
AAGGACTCGTCCTTTTGGTTGTGCTTTACTTTTTATTGGAATTGACTCTTCCGGCCCCCATATTTTTATAAATTCACATTATGGTGATTATAGATCCTACAATTCTTATTCGATTGGCTTTAATTCATCTACAGCTAATTATTACTTATCAACATTTTATAGAGAAAAAATGACCTTTAAGGAACTTATTGATTTAATATTATTGGCATTAGACATGTCCATTAATGAAAAATTAACGAAATATAACTTTAAGATTGGATATATGAAGTCTGAAGAAGGCGTATTCAAATTATTTGATGCAAGTGAAAATGACAATCTCTTGAAACATTTTAAAATCCCAACAGAATTTGAAGAATCCTTGTCAGGTATAAAAAAAGTATATCATGATATGAAAAAAAGACTAAAAGAAGAAGACCTAAAGGAATTAATAATAGAGAGGAAATATTTAATAGAACTTTTCGATGAAAAATTAATTATGATGGACGATCCTGAATCCCTCCCTACTTTATCACCATTAGTAGTTTTAGTTTTCAAGAAACATCAAATGGACTTTATTTATGATAAGGATTTAGTTATTTTAAAAAAAAATGATTAACATAATGAAATTTTTGCATATTTATTTAAAAACTTTAAGAAAATTTACTTATTATGAAAGAAATAAAATTAACCATATTCGCTCCCGATCCCGAGAAAACTCATTCAAAAGGAATTACATATATTGAAGATATAAATGATAGTGGAACAATTGTAGATTTTTTAAGTTTAATTGATAAAAAAATAATTAAACATTTAGAACGATCTTTATTCCCTTTGTATAAAGGATTAATTCATGGCTATCTCCAATTAATTTGGGATGCTGAAGAAAATAAAATTTATGATGATTGTGGAGTGGATGCATATGGTCCTAACAAGAGATACATGCCTTTAAGAGATGATATCAATTTTAATTTAATCCCAAACTCTGAAATAATAATCACTGTTCATGTAGATTGATGAGCTGATAATATGAAAGAGAGATTGGACTTTGGCACATTTAAAAACGTAATAAGAAAAAAATACGGTAAAGATGATGAAAAATTTGCTCATTATTTCCAAACAAAATAATTTAACTAAAAAATCAGGATGATATCTTTCAAAAAATGGTAGTGAAAGATGGACCATTGGGTTGCACCAATATCCAAAATAAAAAAATCTTAAAATATTTGAACGTTTATCATTAATTTGGTAATTTTGCGAGATTAATTCTTTTTACATGTGAATATTCCATAATCTGATGAAATTGTAATATTCTGCTCTCGATCTATTTTTTCTTGGATAAAATTGGTAAAGTCTAATCTCTGATATTCATTTAAAACCGTTCTACCGGGAATAATATCATTAATAGACATGATAAAGTCGACTAAAGGTTTTGATTCTGTTACTTTCATTTTATTTGGATATATTTTTGAGGTGACTTCTTCAAAAAAATCCTTTAATTGTGTTTCTCCATTTTCTAACGAGAATTTTTCAAAAAGAGAAATACTTTGTTTTGTAGGTATTGATATGGAATAATATTGCATGATCAGTTCTTTTATCTCTTTCAAGCTATCTTTTCTGGCTGTTGTAGCATAAAATATACCTTTATTTTTCAAAATTCTATAAATTTCAGACAAAGCCTTTTTTCTGTTAGGTATATGATATAACATGTGATTTGCTATAATGATATCAAAGGAATCATCATCATACGGGATGTTTTCTGCATCAATAACTTCAAAGTGTATGCTTTTTACGTTATTTCCAATACTTTTTTTCGCGTCTTTCAGCATTCCCTCTGAAAAGTCTGATAATGTAATCTCCCATTTATCAGGAATTCTACTTGCGTTCATTTTCCATAATAATCCCGTGCCACATCCTAATTCTAAGACTTTCGCATTATCTTTCTTTTGAATATTATCAAAAACCCATAATGTCCAAGGGTATTTATTGGTATTAAATTTAGCATGTAAATAAATGCGCGCACTAAAATTAGTCGAATCCTTGTATTGCAATTCTTTTAAATTTCCCATGTGTTAAGAATAGGATCCTTTTATTTAAAATTTTAGTTAGTTGTATTTTAAATTTACACTTTGGTTAAAATTCTATTAATTAGTTAATCAAACAATTTTAATACTTAAAAAATATAATATATTCAAGATGGTTGTATGATCTAATTTGAAGGAAGTTTTACAGGTATTTCCAATATTAATTGGTCTTTAATTAGTTATTTCATTAGACTTATAAATCTAAATTCAATAGTATAAATGTAACTAAACAATAATAAATGAGATTAGCATAATGAAGTATGTATCCTTTCAATTGCTAACCAAATCGATGAATAAAGATGCTATTATTAATGATTGGCTAAAAACAAATCCAAAAGAAAAAATTATTCATGTCTTACAATCGCAAGATAGTGAATTTATTAATATCTCCATATTTTATGAAAGTTAATGAAAAATAGATGTAGATTCATTACTGAAAATTGTAGATTAAAACAAGAAAGACTAAAGATTTTAGCTTATACATTGGTTAAAAGTCATGTAATAGTTTATAAATGTTTTTCATAACAGATTTAGGTGGGATGTTTTTTCAAGTGCACTATATAAAAATATCTATGTTTTATAAAATTCAATCCTTTACTTGTTTCATTATAATGTTAAGAATAACATAAATCGGGAAGATTATCACAAATATCATGCTTGATATGAAACATCCTATTGTAAAAAAATAATATACCGTAGCTAAATGAAAAAAATTCGCTGAAACTCTAAATAAAATATAAATTACAACGATGATAAAGCAAACTAAAACATATTTTACTATATTAAAACTTCCTCTAACTGGAAAAGATTCCTCAAGAATGGATTTTTCAGTCTCTTTCCTTCCATATTTTAAATGAGCATAGAAGAGAACAATATAGAATGACATTAATACCAAGAACGATAGAAATAAAATCTTGATTGGTAATGCTATAATTCTCAGAATTGAATAAATGACAATATATCCAATGTATATTGCATATCCCATTTTCCCTAAAATCCGTTCTGGCACGTAATCCTTGATATTTAGCGCTATTGCCATTACTATTCCGATCAAGATCATTGGAAATAATAAAACGTAAAGTTGGATTTCCAATGGAATTCCTTGTGAAAAATTAGCAATGACTCCTCCTGAATAACTCCAGCTAAACC
>CAZRIR010000337.1:0-3198 GCA_964600195.1 uncultured archaeon
AGAGTTCTCTTTATGATTATACTTTTACTTGGGATGACCCGAAATTTCCAAATCACATGAATGCGATAGCTTTTAGCATTTGCCAATTCATAAATCATTCTTATGAGCCAAACGTCCAATATCTTTATGATTATGGATCCCAAACCATTGAATATCGCACGCTGAGAGATATCATTGAGGGAGAAGAATTAACAGTAAATTATAATGGAATTGTGGAAGATAAGAGTCCAGTTTGGTTTGAATTGGAATGAAATATTATTTAGAATGTCGTAATGATTTTAAAAAATTCAAATTTATTTCAAACATATTATCTCCTTCAGGTGTTTCTAATATTCCAGGCATGTCTTTAAATCTTTCATCATTAACAAGAAATTCAAAAGCTTTTATCCCAATTTTCCCTCTCCCAATATGTTCATGTCGATCTACTCGAGAGCCTAATTCATTGATGCTATCGTTCAAATGGAATGCTTTTAAATACTTCAATCCAATAATTTCATCGAAATCGTTCCACATTTGCTCATAATTAATTTTAGAAGTGAAATCATATCCTGCTGCATATGAATGAGACGTATCAAAGCATATGCCGATTCTGTTCTTATCAGAGATTTTATCGATAATAGTTTTAAAATGATGAAATTTATTTCCTAATCCTTTACCTTGACCGGCCGTTGTTTCCAATAAAATCTGAACTTCTGAGTCCTTATTGGCATTGTATAGTTTATTAAGATGCTCAGCAATCTGAGTTAAAGCCTCTTTTTTAGTAATTTTATCTTTATCTGATTTAGGAATGACTCCAGGATGCATGTTAACATAATCAATTCCTAGTAAGTCGCATTTTATTAATTCATCCTTCATTGCATTGTATGATTTATCTAATTTTTCATCATCCAAACTAGCAAGATTGATTAGATAACTATTATGAGAGATAATTGGCCATATTTCTTTGATTTTAGCTCTGATTTCTTGAAATTTCTCTATTTCTTTTTTTTCTAATGGTTTTGAAGTCCAACCTCTCACATTTCTTACGAAAATTTGTATTGATTCACAACCAATATCTTTACCACGTTCAAGGGATAAATGTTTTCCTCCTGAAACGCTCATATGCGCGCCTAATCTCATATTCTTTCAGCTTTAATATTGAATAACTAAAAGTTTTAAATTAAATTATATAAAATTATTACATTTATATTGGTTGTTATAATAATACCCATATAACGAAGTCAAATTTTATATTGGGTTGTTAAGGTTGAGTTCAAATTATAGTGCTATTAAAAAAAAAAAAGGAAAAGAACAAATTACGGGCTATAAAGAGCCTATTATTGAAAAGCGTATAAAATTAGGGAAGATTGAAAATAAAAGTATTAAAAAATTAATCAAATCCCTGAAAAAAGGAAATGAAGAATCTAGAAAAAGGGTTAAACAAGCGTTAGTTGCATTTGGTGAAGAAGCAGTTGACATTTTACTTACCATTTTAAAATATGATAAAAGTAAAATCATACAAGCAGAAGTTGCTGAAGTATTAGGACTCATTAAAAGTAATAAAGCAGTTTTAGGATTAGTGGATGCTTTATCAGATGATTATGATAAATTAAGAGAAAATACTATAATCTCTTTAGGCAATATTGGTGATCCTGGTGCTATATTTTACTTAATTCAGAAATTGATTGATCAGAATCGTCGAGTTAGAAAAAAAGCAGCAAAAGCATTGAACAAAATATTAGATTTAAATATTAGAGATGAACTTGTAAAAGGTTCCGCTCAAATTGTAGCAAAATTGGGGGATCAAAAATCATTCGAGGTCCTCATCCGTTCTCTTGAAGATGATAATTATAAAGTGAGAAGAAAAGCCATAGAAGCAATTGATAAAATAATGGATCTAAAGACGATTGAAGAATTTTCATTAAGTGAAAAGAAAAAACCAGATAATATTCAAAATTTAATTAAAATAGTAAATTCTAGAAATGAAAATGAAAGAGGTAAAGCAGCATGGTGCATAGGAAAAATTGGAGATCCTGATGCCGTATTACCTTTAATCCTACTTTTAAGAGAGAAATTTACAAAAGGAAGAGATGCTGCTGCCGAGGCATTAGGTCTAATAGGAGATATAAGAGCATTAATTCCTCTTATAAGAGCTTTAAATGATGACAATAAAACTGTTAATAAAGCGGCAATTTCAGCTTTACAATTGATTAATGATGAACAAGGACTTGTAATCATTACTGATGCTTTTAAACATAAGAATCTATTAGCTCCCATTGAAACTAAAAGTAAGATCCCTATTGTAGATGAAATGACCGCAATCAAGAGGCTAGGGTCATTCCTAAACGATAAAAATATAAATACTATAGAGAAAGCGATTTGGGGCTTATCAAAAATAGGTAGTGATAAAGCTATTGAGTACTTGATTGAGAAATTACATGATGATTTATTTAAATTGCATAAAGATATTATTATAGTACTTGGAGATATTGGAAATACAAAATCGATTTTACCTGTTTTAAAATACCTAAATAATGAAGATTTTGAATTGGCAGATCATGCAAGAAATTCACTGAGAAAACTAAAACGCAAATGGGGGTTAGAACCCTTCATAAAGGAACTTAAGAATTCTGATGAATTCATTCGTAGTAAGGCTCTAGATTTTATTAAAACTACAAGAGACAAATCAATCATCCCATCAGTAATTGAAATTCTAAAAAATGATAAAAATGATAAAATTCGAGCAACAGCGGCTTGGACCATTGGATGGACTAAAAGCACTAAGGATATAAAAGCTTTAAATGTAGCTTTAAATAGTGATTCTTCAGAAAATGTTCGTGCTGAAGCAGCATGGGCACTAGGATGGATGAAAGATTCTAAAGGTATTGATGCCTTGATTAAAGCTTTAAAAGATGAATCCGATGTTGTTCGAAGTTCTTGTGTAAGATCCTTAGGTAAAATAAAAGATTCTAAAGCAGTACCCGAATTAATAAAGGCATTGAATGATGAAAAAGCCTATATTCAAGCAGAAGCCGCTAAGTCTTTAGGTAAAATTAGAGATATAAGCGCTACCGATGCTTTATTGGAAAAATTAAAAAATATTAAAGAAAAAATAATAATCGAAGAAATTAATGAGGCTTTAGAGAAAATTGAAGCAGACGCCAAAAGGATTATTAAAATCGATACAAAAATTGCTGAAAAAGCCCTGACCGAAATTAA
>CAZRIR010000338.1:0-3195 GCA_964600195.1 uncultured archaeon
ATTCCAAATCTTTTATGTCTTTCTCAGTCGGAACTTTCTGCTCCAATTCTCCAGAAGGTATGTTTACTCCTTTTTTATCACTGATCGATCCTCCAGATAATACTTTTCCAACAAGATGATCTTTCAATTTATCTATAACTTGGATTTTTATAATACCATCATTGATAAACAAATTCTCTCCTTTTTTCATGGATTTAAGAAACCCAGGTAATGGAATGGAGAAGTGCTGATCATCTCCTTCAATTTCCTTTTCATATATCTCAACCTCTTGACCTATTGATAAAATAAAGGATCCTTCTTTAAAGGAGCCCACTCTTATTTTTGGTCCTTGAATGTCAGCTAAAATAGCGATGTTAGGTGTTATTTCTCGGATTCTTTCTACTAATTCTCGTTTCTCCTCATGTTTTCCATGAGAAAAATTCAAGCGAAAGACATCCACTCCAGCCTCATGTAATTTTTTTAGCATTTCTTTTGAACTTGATGCGGGTCCTAAAGTTGAGACGATTTTAACAGCATTATCTTTAAAAAACATCTAATCCACTCTCAAAATAACTATTAATTAACTAATTTAAAATATAATTAATTTATAGTATTATTATCCTTTCTCTTCCTTTAAATTTTTCATTATAATTTTAAAAGATCAAACTAAAAAAAAAGAAAAAATCCTGTTATTGCCTCATTTTCTACATACAGGATAAAGTATTATTCTTCGAAAATCAAGAAAATGAATGAAAAAAGCATAGGCACCATTATATAAAATGAAATATAGTTGTTCAGGACGAAATACGATTGAAATTCCTAAACCCACTCCCCAGAAGGTTATCATTTTACATTGATACTTTCTTATAATCCTTTCATTTATCTGCGATAGAGATTAACTCTTTTCGATATTTTCTTCGCAATTCTGATAAAAAATCAATTGATCCTTCATACTCCTCTGATGATAATACCTCTAACATGGCAATAAGATTTACCCGAGAAGTATTGGGATAAAGGGAATATTGGACGAATCTAACATTCTCCTTATTTTTTGACATCTTTTTTGCAATATTTACCAATAAATCTGAACTTTGAGAAGCAAGAGATATTCCTAAAAATATTCTCTTTTTAGGTCTTCTTGAATGATTTTTAGTGATGAAGAGAATGTGGTGATTTGACTCAGGCATGATATAAATATTTTCTATTTTAAGTATTTTTGGTGCCCTATCAACCAATTCCGAGAGTGTTGAATGTTTTCCTCTTATTTTTTTTGCTTTCTTCTTTTTTTGCTTGATAAACGATATCAAATCTTCCATTTTTATCAAAAATTATAGTTTAAAAGATTTTAACTGCAAATAATATTAAGAAACATGAAGTAGTATTAATTTTTTATTAAGAAACCTTATCAAATAGGATTAGAGAATTGTTATATATATTCATTTTTAAAGAAGTTAAATAAGATTAGTTTAAACCTGTAAAAGCTAATAATTAAAAGATTTAATTAAATGGATGTTTGAACAAAAAAGTCGAAACATATAAATAGTTCATTTTGTATGTACTATATTGACTTTACCAGTCATTATTTAGGGAGCACAATTTGAGAAATTCTACTAAGATTTGAATTCGAGTTATCGAAGAAATTATCGTTGAAATCAATGATCTCATTCGTGGGTCACTAATAAACACTAAAAAATATTAATTAAAAATTTTTTAATCAAAAAATAAATTAAGGAGTAAAACAAATGTCTTTAATAGCACCTATGGAAGAGGATGGATTTGCTGTAAGTAAATTCATAGATTTTGACAAGGAAGGAAAGACATTTTATGACAACGTGTATATTGATGATTACAAGATTGTCGTTAAAATGCCTTTACTCAAAAGCAGAAAAGATAGTAAAGAGATTCAAATAAAGAAATTCACTTTAGAGAATTACACCTTCCTATTTTCTTACGAATAACCACCTCAATTTTGCTCCCGCCTTTTTTTTATATTTTACCTCAACTTTATTCATTTTTTTTTAGATCTTTCTCAAGATATTTATTCCAACATAAAAAACATAGCCAAGAATTATCTTCCATCAAGACTAAGTCTTTTTTTGAGCGTATCATACCACATTTACTGCAAACATTGTCCATTATTAATAAAAAGCGTTTCTACTATAAAATGTCTAGGATATGACCACACCACTTAGAAATGCTAAAAATTGTCTTCCAATTGAACGAAAAAGAACACATAATTATAAGATGTTCTTGCTTATTAGGGAAGAAAAAAGAAGGGAAAAAATCCAAAACCAGAATCGATTTTTAAGGAAGTAGAAAATTAAACTCCTGTTTGAGTTTAACAGAGGGCGAAATCCAATGTTTAATTCTGGTTATATCGGAGTTCTTTCCATCTATTTTAATTGAACATTATAACAATAAAAAGGGTTGGTGAATCAGACATTGTTCGTGTTATTAGTACTAACAATTTTCACCCTTTCTTTACAATAATGTATAAAAAATAAAAAAGGTCTTCAATGTTTATAATTATTAACTATTTTACATTAAACTAATTAATCAATTGATCATAAAAAAGATGGTTACATGGAGAAAGTAGTTCTCATTCTAAGTGGAGGCATGGATTCCACAACGCTGTTATATGATTTACGTGATCAAGAAAAAGAGATTCATGCAATTACCTACGATTACGGTCAAAAACATAAAAAGGAAATACCAATGGCTCAAAAAACATGTGAAAGACTGGGGATTGACCATAAAATCGTTAATTTATCGATTTTAAATGAGTTGGCACCTTCAGCCCTGACTAGAGATGATTGGGATGTTCCGGAAGGGCATTATGAAGAACCATCCATGAGACAAACTGTTGTTCCAAACAGAAATATGGTGATGATTAGTATTGCTGTTTCTCACGCTATTAGCATTGGTGCAACGGAGGTTTACTATGCAGCACATTCAGGGGATCATGCAATTTATCCAGATTGCCGGAAGGATTTTATAATGAAGCTAACTGAAGCAATTGAATTATGTGATTGGAATAAGATTACTTTGAAAGCACCTTATGTCAATTTCGATAAAGGGGACATTGCTATTAGAGGAAAAGAATTAGGCGTTGATTACTCATTAACGTGGACGTGTTATAAAGGAATGGAAAAAGCGTGTGGAAAATGTGGTAGTTGCGTTGAAAGATTGGAAGCATTTGAAAAGGCAAAAATGAAT
>CAZRIR010000339.1:0-3195 GCA_964600195.1 uncultured archaeon
ATTAGTAGCATGTGTGTAGGTTTCGGGATGTCAATAGCTACAATAATAAAAAATGAGAATTAAAAATGTTTTTTTTTTTCATAATTAATTTGTTTTTAAACCAAAGATTCTATTTTGAATGAAATTTATGACTTAAAATAAAATTTTTTCAATTTCAAATTCTTGACTGAGTTTCAAGAAATTTTAAAACATTTCTCTGGAGAATGATAACTAAAGTTTTTATCGTAGAATTTTTTTTAGTAATAAACATGCTGTTTTATTACGATTTAATTAGTCTAAAAATTGATAAATTCATTGCAAAAAATCCTAATAATCCTTCGATAGAAAATGTGATTAAATCTCAACTCCATAGATTAGAGCGCGTTCTTCCTTTGTAAGCCTCCAACCAAGCGCACCGAGATTATCTTTTACTTGTCTTGTATTTTTTACTCCAGGAATAGGTATCACGCACGGATCTTCCGTTGTCTTAAGCCAATTAATTGCTACTTGTGCAAGCGTTTTATTATTTGCTTTTGCAATTTCATCCATTACTTCAAATAAAGGCTCGAGCCTCTTATTATTAAGTTCCAGTGGTTTTTTGAAAAGCCTTCGTAGAAATGATGTTGAATCATCTCGTTCTTTAGTTATGTTCAAATGGCCAAAATAAATAGCTATACGATATCCTAATGAAGGCTTTTTTTCACCTGTACGGTATTTTCCAGTCAAAATTCCTTCTGCTAAAGGTGCATATGGTATTATTGTAATGTTTAATTCACGACAAACAGAAAAAACACCATTAGTTTCTGGATAACGTCGTAAAAGATTATATCCTACCATCTCTGAAGCTAATGGAATACCTAGCTTTTCTAAATGAGAATGAGCTATCCGAAGCTGACGTGGTGAAAAATTACATACACCTACTGCACGAACTTTTCCTGCCTTTACTGCTTCTGTCATGACATCCATATATTCTTCAATCGTATTATTAGCTGGTGGTGCATGTATTTGGTATAGATCGATATGATCAACACCAAGACGCTTTAAACTGCCATCTAACGCTTCAATTAAAGCACGCGGAGAGGTTTTTGGATTTGTGGAGCGTTTAACTTTATAAGGAATCATGGATGAAGGGGGCATAAATTTCGAGGCTATAATAATTGGGCGTCCATCTTTTTTAAGGCATTCACCTATCATACGCTCTGAATTTCCACTATGATAAATTTCAGCAGTATCAAAAAAATTCAGCCCGTTATCAAGACAGGTACAATATGCTTGAAAAATATCATCCTTAGATTTAGATTTTTTTAAATTCCAACTCATAGTTCCTATTCCCATGGTCGGAACTATCACATTAGATGCGCCTATTTTACGTTGTTCTAATTTTTCCATGAACTCACCTTATTTTATTAATTATTTCAAATTAATAATTTAAGTGAGCGTTCACTTAAATATTTTATATTTTAACCATATCCCATATTGCGTCTATTGAAGCGGGTAATGATGACTCGTCAAGATCAACTCCGCTCTTTATATAATATTTTGTAAGCGAAAGAATAGCCCCTGTAAAAAGAGCCTGTAATATTTCGACTGGTAAATTCTTTATCATTTTATGCTGCTTAGCACGTTCAAATAATATCTCATAAGGTTTGAGTATACTCCTGTATTTTTCTTGGTTTATAGATTTGATATGCGGTGAACTTTCAAACTGCTCCAAAAAAGAGAATATTGTTTGATTTTTAACAAAATAAGAAATAATATTTCTAAACAATAGTTTAAAGCTCTCCTCAATCGGTAGAGTTGCTGTATAACTTTGAAGAGAATTATCTATAAGGTTGGTTTTATTTTCGATATATAATGCATTAATTATGTCTTCTTTACTTGTAAAATAATAATAGATAGAGCCTACGTTTACTTTTGCGTTCCGTGCAATCTTTGAGATTGATGTGTCACGAAATCCCTGTTTGGCTATTAGTTCAAGCGTTGCTCTAAGAATAGCACTTCTTTTATTTTTCAAATCTTCTTTCATAATATTTTCTTTTAATTTTAATTAATCATTCACTTAAATATCTTATATTATATTATTTTTGGGTTGTTCTACTAGGATACGGTATCGAATAACATTTTCAATTGAATCATCTACAACTTTCAATGGTAAAAAATTGCTCATTATTTCAAAAAATTTCTTAAACTTATCATTGGGAATCTGAAATTGAATAAAAGAATCCCATTCTATTGTTTTTTCACTATTTTTTTCTGAAATCCAGAGATTTTGCAAATTTTTATAAGAAGATACTATTATTGTCTTTATTTGCTCGTGTTTTAAAATAAAATAATCATTTTGTATCTCATGATTTGGAAATTTCTTTAGTTCTAAATTAAATGTCTTATAT
Source organism: uncultured archaeon (assembly GCA_964600195.1). Classification (GTDB taxonomy): domain Archaea; phylum Asgardarchaeota; class Lokiarchaeia; order Sigyniarchaeales; family SOKP01; genus FT1-020. The sequence continues at coordinate 2,370 of CAZRIR010000339.1, forward strand.
GACTTTAAAATGCATCTTTTATTCGTAAAATAGAAAGCTTCAGGGTAAGCTTTTAAATCTTCATTATTCAAGTCTATTTTTTTTTTTAGAAGCGTATTTTTACGATATTGAAATAAAATATAGCCACTAAAAATCAATCCTATCCAAAATAATCCAAAAAAATAAGCCTGTAATTGGTTAACAAATATCCCGATGATTAACGATATTAATGTCATTACTAAAAGTCCTAAAATCGCTAGAAAAATATTAGTGATTAATTTTTTATAAAGATCTATTTCATTTAAATGCGTCCATAACACCTGTTCATCCTCAAACAATATATCTTTGATTTCCATAAAACTTTATCTTTGATTTATTATCAAATATTATCTTTAATAATATTATAACTTGATGAATATAAAAATGTAAACAAATCACACATTATGTTATAACTTCAAATCCAATAATTATAGAATAAAAAGATTAATTCTTAACTCTCAGAAATATAGCTATTTTCAGTATACTATTATAACTTTTTTAAATCGAGAAATTTAGAAAATGTTTCCTATATTCTTTAAAAATACTGTGGAAAATGGAGGGGGTGGGATTTGAACCCACGAAGGCCTATGCCACTGGATCTTAAGTCCAGCACCTATAGTCTTGACCCAATCAAGAGCATTTTGAGGCCTGATGCGTGGCCAATTTGACCATACTCGGTAACCCCTCCAATGGGGTTTCAAGAGGAATAATTGTTATGGTTTTGTTAATTTGCTAATAAACAGTACTTTCGATTATTTTCTTGAGTCTGTGATATTCAAAAATTAAAATTGTCATTTAAGTTTTTCTT
>CAZRIR010000340.1:0-3192 GCA_964600195.1 uncultured archaeon
AAATTGATGGAGTTAGCACAAGAACAACTTGATCAGCTGAGGGAGAGAGTATTTAAAGAAAATGTTTCAGATGAACAATTGGCTGAAATGGATGATAACGAAATTCAGGATTGGAAGGACAATATTAAAGAAACATTTGGTCCCGACTATAAATTTGAAGAAATGGAAAATATTTTAGGAAATAAAATTGCGGCAATTCAGTCGGTCAGCTCCATAATTTCAAGTATTGAGACTCAAGAAGCCTTAAAATTATTATTTCGCGTGAACGGAAGAAATATTGGACCTCCAATGGATCCTCCTTATATAAATTACAATGGAGTTTATGGTATCTTTGAAGCATTAGAAATCACAAAAAGAGAAGATTGTCTTGCTTGTGGAAATATAGAAGGAGAAGAAAATATTCAAATCATACTTGAATTCAATGCGGACCTTAGCAAGATATTTTGGGCATTAGAACAGATCGGCATACCATTGACTGCTCAAGAATGGATGATTACAAACCCCATGACTAAAAAAATTTACTGGGATCCAAATTCAAGCAATCCTATATTTAAAGACTTTCATGTAAAATTACAAGCAGAGTTGAAATTAAGAAGCAATGATACCGTGTCTCTGACACCATTAGGTGCGGCAAAAGAAAAATCAGATATAAAAAAATATAATGTTATTATTAAATTCATGTAAAATTATAATATAATTTCAAACTAAATCAATTATATTCATAACTTTTTGGGATTAAAAATGTTTAAATAAAATAATCCTTACTAGCTTTTTAAATAAAATTTCTAATAATAATTCTTAGGGTTAATATTATGACTAAAAAATCGATACTCATAGTTGATGATTCCTCATTTTCAAGGGCGATGTTAAAAAAGATCATTAATTCTACTGATTTTTGTGAAGTAATTGGAGAGGCTTCAAATGGAGAAGAGGCAATAGATAAATATAAAGAATTAAAACCTGATATTGTCACGATGGACATCATCATGCCCGTAAAAGGGGGTATTGAAGCCATAAAAGATATTTTATCGTTTGATTCAAAAGCGACAATATTAATTGTATCTACTATTAATGAAGAAACCCTAGGAAATGAAACTCCAAAAGAGGTAAAAGGATTTGTCAGGAAACCTTTCAAATCAGAAGGTGTAATTGAAGTATTAGAAAAGGTCGCTAATTCATGAATTAAGGGAAAGTCTTGCTTTATCTTTTACAAGCATTATTAATTTATCTATCAAATAAGCATCAATGCCGGCATTCATGCCAGTTTCAACATCTTTTTTTAAATCACCAAAATAAATCATATCTTCATTATTCACTCCAAAATGATCCTTAATTTTAAATAATCCAGAGGGATCTGGTTTCCATTTCCGAACATTTTCTTTACCAACGATAAAATGAAATAAATTATCTAACCCTGCTAATTTTAAAGATTTTTTTATAGTCTTTTTCATATTTAGTGAAAGTATAGCCAAAAATACTTGATCATTTAATCCAAATTGATCAAGATGATTAATAAAATATATTGTTTCCTCGATCAATTCTAAATTTTCAATGTTTTTCAACTCATAATCTCTTACAAGTGCAAATAAGTTATTTAATTCAGAATCATCATTTCGTGCAACTATTTCATTAAAACACTCAGTTATTGTTTTAAATTCTTTTTTTTGACCATAGACTGAGTAAAATCGATCGACCAATATTTGCTTTAATTTATTCCAATTTACATTAAGCTTGATAATGGTACCATCCAAGTCAAAAATTATGACTTTTTTTTTTGACAAATTCTTGTTTAAATCTCTCATTCTATGGATTTCATATGGGATTTAGATATCTTCAATTTCCATAATTTAAAATAGTAGAAAAAAAAGACGATTTTAAATTTTTATAGTTAAGAATTTTTTCTGAACGGTGAGAGTTATTATTGAAAATAAATTGTTGTTTCATTTTACTTTACCTCTTGAAATTTTTACGTTTTTAGCTAATCCATGGCATATTTAGTTGTCCATTTCTTTGCCTTTTCGAAAAATTTCTTTTGATTTCTAAAATACTGCTCTCCAGCTTCGTGATTTAAAGGATCACCAGGATTAAAGAATGGAGGTTCGACATGCATCATTCCTTTTAACGCTTCTATAATATTAGTTAATGTTTTGCTTGGAGTCCATCCTGAGGCTCCTGTAGATGCATCTACTTTACCTACAAGATCAGGATTAATGAGATCGAGACAAATATTTAGCTTTCCAGGTGGTATGCTAGAATCTATATTAGGATGCCACATTAAGGTAACAGCATATGCGTAGGGGGGTTGGAAGGGATAATTTTCTGGAAACTTGAGTTCAAAAATAAATTTTCCTCCACCATAAGCAGTTTTTTCCTTTCCAATAATTGTCAAGCGCAAGTGATCAATGCTTCTACCCCATGGCTCAAGAATGACATGTTTATCGTTTTTATATGCCTCGATTGCTTCAGTATAATCTGTTTCTTCTCGCATTTTTGATCAATCTCGAAAAATATATAACTTCACTCTTATTTATTTAAAAATTTTTATAGGTTTTATTTATTTTAATGATTTAAATAATTTTTCATAACAATTTCATAGTTAAAATCAAAAAAATGTTATTAATAAAATAGTTAGAGTAAACCTATTTGAAATTATTTTTTTAGATATCTAATTGAAAATATATCACATCCTATATCTATTAATTTGAAAATAGTAAAAAATAAATTCTTACATTAATTTTTGACTATATTGATAATATAACAATCAAGATAAATACCCCCCATAGCTCAGTTGGTCAGAGCGCGCGGCTGTAGATGTGAATCACGTAATGAGGAAAAATCCTATGATGTTACGTCAGCTAATACCGTGAGGTCCCCGGCTCAAATCTGTTTTAGACATCCTAAAAGGGTAAGACTCCGGGTGGGGGGACTTTTTTAATTTAGTTTTAGATTTTAGAACTAAAAAAATTCTAAATCTTAAAGTGGATTTCTTTTTTTCAGAGAGTATTTTTTTATATATCTAATAGATATAGCAATATTAAAGTAATTAAAAATGGAGATTAAGGAAGATAAATAGCAGGAAAACAATAAAATTCGAAAAATTATTATTTTAAAATACATTAATTTAATTGAGAGGTCTCTAAATATGAATGAAATTGGCAAGGAAATGGAAAAACATGAATTAAATTTAATACT
>CAZRIR010000341.1:0-3189 GCA_964600195.1 uncultured archaeon
GGGCTATTAGCGCAGAATAAGTACAATTCGAGCTTTATGCGTAAGCAGGTAGCGCAGCAGGCTTTTAACCTGAAGGTCGTGGGTTCGATTCCCACATAGCCCGCAATTTTCAAAATAATCAATTTCTACTTTTCCAATGAATATTATCAAAAGGAATGAATATGAGAATAGATAAATTAATGTATTTCAATTTATTTAAAATATTAAGATTAAGTTTTTAGAATAGAAATGAGTGCTCCAGAATTTAAACTTCCGTCTGATGAACCTGAACAATTATTAATAAAATCCCAAGATACAACTAATCCCGATTATGGGTGTGACCCAAAAGGGCGCGATATTAAAACACTTCTGGAATATGGGGTTATAAATTTGGATAAAGTCAGTGGTCCTTCAAGTCATGAAGTAGTTTCATGGGTTAGAAAGATCTTAAATACAACAAATGCCGGACATGGTGGTACATTGGATCCGAAGGTTACTGGAGTGTTACCGTGTGCCTTAGGAAAGGCTACTCGTGTTCTTTCCGCATTATTAAGTGCGGGGAAGGAATACATTGGAATTATGAATTTACATTCTGATGAGTCAGTACAGAGAATTGAAAAGATTTTTAAATTATTTTCAGGAAAAATATACCAAAGACCTCCCATAAAATCTTCTGTAGTAAGAAAATTAAGGATTAGGGAAATTTATTACACGGAAGTATTAGAGATTGATAGTCCGCGTGTTTTGTTTCGGATCGGGTGTGAAGCAGGTACATATGTTCGTAAATTCTGTTTTGACCTTGGAGAAGCTTTATGTTCTGGAGCCCATATGCTAGAACTTAGAAGAACTAGGGTAGGACCTTTTAAAGAAGGAGATAATCTCGTTACTCTACAAGATTTAAAAGATGCATACACTATTTACCAATTAGAAGGAGAAGATAAATATTTAATGAGAATGATTTTTCCAATGGAAAAAATGGTTTCTCATTTACCTAAAATATTCGTAAGAGACTCGGCAGTAGATGCATTATGCCACGGAGCAAATTTAGCAGCAGCAGGATGTTGTTATATTGACGCTCGAATCAATCCCGGAATACAAGTTGCCTACATGACTTTAAAAAACGAATTAGTTGGATTTGGAATTGCAAGTAAAAATGCCATAGCTATTCTAAAGGCGAAATCAGGAATTGTGGCAAAAACAGACAAGATATTTATGAATAGGGGGATATACCCTCGTTGGAATGAAAAAAATTAATTTAAAGAAATTTTTTTAAATATGGAGCGTAAAGATCAACATTATTACTCGCCCCTTCCTGATGTTAATTTAAAAATACACACAGTATCTGAAAGTTTACGTAAGCGATTATATGTCTTTAAAACAATCCCAGGAATCTTTTCTTACAAGAAAATCGATTTAGGAACTAAAATTTTAATAGAAAATATGAATATTCCACTAATAGAAGGAAATCTTTTGGATTTGGGATGTGGTTATGGGCCTATAGGAATTGTATTGGCTCGTGAGGCAATTAAAAGTCAAGTATTCTTGATTGATATAAACAAGCATGCCTGTTGGTGCACGAGAGAAAACATAAAAATTAATGTTCGCAATTATAAAGGACGTACTCATGTATTTTCAGGAAGTTTTTTTAAACCAATTAAAGAAAAAGATGTAAAATTCGATGGTATATATATGAATCCTCCCTTGAGACTGGGAAGAAAAATATTTTTTGAAATCTGCGATGATGTACAAAATAATTTAACACCTAAAGGTTCATTTCAGTTTGTCTTAAGAAAGAAGATGGGCGCAGAGCATGTTTATAATTCCCTTAAAGAGAAATATGATGGAGAAAAAATTGAAATAATATGTAAGAGAAGTGGATATTGGGTTTTTAATTGCTTTTTTAATGATTAAATAAAGATCAAATTTAAAAAATATAGGTCATTTCGTTCTCTATTAACCAAGATTAATTAGTAAAACTTTTTACCTAAGCAGTATATTAATTCATATAACTCGGAATACAGAGGATGGTTTTGACTAAGAAAAAAAAGATAGATGTACTATTGCATAAATACGTTCCAAAGCATATCCTTTTGACACAGGAAGAAACTACGGCTCTTTTAGAGAAATTCAAAATTGGTCTTAGTGATTTACCCCAAATGTTTGAAAAAGATCCAGTATCAGTTGCAATAGGAGCTAAAGAAGGAGATGTAGTAAAAATTGTAAGAGATTCGGATACATCTGTGAAATCTGTCGTATATTATCGTTATGTAAAAAAAGAAAAATTATGAGATATTTAGTTTTAGATTTAAATTTATATTTATAACAACTCATTGTTATTTTGATATTAAAATCAAGGATTGATTATATTGAGTACAGAAAAAATAACTAATGCCGATAAATGGATAATATTAAAAAGTCTATTTGATGAAAAAGGATTAGTAAGACAACATCTGGATTCTTATAACGATTTCATAGAATATAAAATGCAAGAAATCGTTGATGAATCTGCAGAAGTTGTCCCAGATATTCCAGGATTCAAAATAAAATTCGGTAAAATAAAAGTTGGGAGACCAAAAGTAAGGGAAGCTGATGGTGCTACCATGGAAATTTCTCCCATTGAGGCGAGGATTCGAGAATTAAGCTATGCTGCAGATATTACTTTAGAAATGACTCCCATCACGATTGATGAAAGAACGCAAAGAGAGGAGGAAGAAGAAACTTTAGATATATATATCGGAAAAATACCTATAATGCTAAAGAGTTGCCGATGCCCTTTAGAAAGCTTATCAGAACCAGAATTAATAAAGAGTGGAGAAGATCCCTTAGATCCTGGAGGATATTTTATTATTAATGGTACCGAAAGAGTCTTAGTGACTCAAGAGGATTTGGCACCTAATAGAATTCTAGCTGAAGAAGCAAGTAGGAGTTCTAGCGCGACCCATCAAGCCAAGGTTTTTTCCACTCGAAGTGGATTTAGAGCGCCTGTAACAATAGAAAGAAAAAAGGATGGAAATTTGAGGGTGTCTTTTCCGTCTGTTCCTGGAAAAATTCCCCTGGCGATTTTAATGCGCGCATTAGGCTTACATTCAGATCGTGAAATATTTGAAGCCATTTCAGAGAACGATGAGATTCAAAAAGAATTAATTCCAGTAATAGATGTTGCCTCTGAAATTCAAGTTTTAAAGGATCCAGAAAAATCTCAACAAAATG
>CAZRIR010000342.1:0-3189 GCA_964600195.1 uncultured archaeon
TCTCAAAGTCTTTCTTTTTCCGGCCAAATTTTGCATCTATGAGCGTTATAAAAATTGCGTTGAAAAGGTAGGATAACGATTCTTCCATCCTTCCTGAATCCTTTAAAATCTTGAGATTAGTTATCTTCCCTTCTAAAGGAATGTGAGATACTTGCGCTTCTTCTCTCTGTTTTTTCAAGAAGTAATAGCCATACAATATCAATATCCCCGCTATGACCGAAACGATGGGAATGAAATATATTAGGAAAATCGCAAAAGGCGCAGGAGCTCCTGGACCGGTTCCAGTAGAGGTTGATGTAAGGGGATTAATTGTTATAATTTTGGTTTGTGAAATGATAGATTTTCCCGCGGAGTTAACTATTTCAATATAGTAGCTATAGGATCCATCATGGTCATTAGGAATGTTAAAAGTGATCGTGAAAGAGCCATTTTTAAGAGTTTGAGCGGTAGTTGTAACTTGTCCAAAATTATAAACGACCCTAACAGTTCTATTAAAGATAGCAAAATTAGAACCAGTGCTTGAAATTGCCTGACCGGTTATCGTATACGTTGAGCCGGCATCTCCAGGAATTGTTGGCAAGCCTAAGAATGTAACATTTTCAAATACAAAAATATTTGTTTCATTAACAGCATGGGGTCCAATACCATCGACGGGATTGTTAAGATGTAATAGTTCCAAAGTCATATTATCTAATGAATTAGGATCATCTGGGGCAATGATGTTCGTTGGAATAGCTCCTGTAGCAGTCGTGCTATAACTATCAGATGTCACTTGCATGTCGGAATTCGTATACCAATTTGCTTTAAATGCTTCATTTGGAACGGCAGAAGTATTATCGAATAGTAAAGATCCCGTGATATCAATAGATTCTCCTCTTAAATAAGGTTTATAACGATCTATACTAAGAATATCAAATTGAGACGTTGAATTCAACTCAAAAGTAAAATAATTTACATAGATGACATCATATATGGGATCCCTATCGACATCGACCTCGATTTTATGGGAGACATATATATTCATATTCATGGGAATTGTATAATTATTTATTGTAAAATATCCACCACCTGCGGTAATATTTTGATATTGAGGAAGGACTTGCCCATCAATTTTTAAATATATAGTATAGCCATCAAAGCCAGTACCATTTGGAGCGTGATATAATCGACCCTGAACGGGAACAGGATCATTGTGGCTGAAATATTGGCCGTTTATTTCTGAATTAGTTAAATTTACCCAACCCCATTGGACGGATTGTTTCAGATCATAATCCTTGAAAAAAGAATTGAATTCTTTATTGGAGTTATATAAATTAGCAAATGTAAAAAATAAGGGAATGAAAAATAACGTGATAAAAATGAGTGATAAGAACCTGACTTGATTAATACGCCTTTTTTTTATATGTTCATTCATCATGTTTTAATCACACATCTTTTTTATATCATTACCAATCTGTAAATTCTAATTGATCACCTTGAACGTTAACTTGAACGGGGGTATAATATACCCAAATTTCAGTTTGATTTCTATATGTAGGCCAAGTTGAGCCGATTAAAAAAGTAGCAGAAAAACCACCAGTACTGTTCGTTACAAAATAATTCGAAGTTATTAGAGTGCCGTTAAGAAATTGAACCGATACTAATACATTGACACCAATAATGGCAGAACCATTATCATATGTTAACAAACCATTCACATAAAGCGTTGTACCATAAACCCATAAATTCGGAACGGCCTCATAACTAGTATACCAGGATAATTCAATTAAAGTCGTGCTTGCGGTTACATTTAAAGTAATGAGGATACTGCTATTAGAATTCATAAAATTGATGAGAGAAAGCCAGTCATCTTGTAGGCTTCCATTAAAATCTATTCTTAAATAAAATATGCCATAAGGACAGTCTAATGAGAGTGAATTGATAATAAAAGATCCTTGAGAATTGAATACGGTTATTGGCTGGGTTCCTTGCAAATTAAGGTAAAGAGAAGTAACATCAATATAGTTAGAATCTAACATCGTAAGATTGATTCTCAATCCCTCTATGGTATCACTACCAGTTGAGCTAATAATGGCCGTGAGAACATCATTCTGAATAATTCCCCTCTGGTATTCAAGATAAGATTCGCTCGAACCAATCGTAAAACTTCCATTCATGATAATATAGGTCATATTGATGGCATCATATGATTGATATTGAACTCTAAGTCGATACAATCCTGAATGAAATCCACTCGATGTAATATTAATAAGAGCCAATCCTGTCATGCTTTCTAATCCCGTGTATGTATAATAACCTAAAAGAACATTATCGATATCATCGTAAACATTTACAGTTGTACCCGAAGTATTCACCCAAATTCCAGATTGTCTCACTCTTGCTTGAAGATGAATTAAATCATTCTGATTGAAGGATACTGGAGGATTTCCGTCATTATAAGTTCCTGAAGGATATACAGTTGGTTGGCCTTCCACGGAGAGATATATCTGGACATCCTGCGGATCATATACGGTCAGATTATTGAATAAATCAGCAGAATAAGAAAAATTAAAAAGAGAATCCATGTAAAAGTTATGTTCGTTATAATCATTATTTGGAGAAGAATAAAGAAAAGTGCCATTAAAATAGATCTTCAGGGAGTAATTCCCCTGTGCGAGTGTAGTTAAAACAGCATATGTCAAGTGAAACATTCCTGATGAATCTAAATTAGTATTGCCCCCATCCAAGCGAAGATACGTGTTGATTGGTGTTAATTCAGTAGTACCAGAGAATAAATGAAGGGAAATACTGCCATATTTTATAGGAGCACCATTAAGTGAATCCTGTAGGATTCCATCAATATCAAAGGTTCTACCGAATGAAGTGGTACAATTCACTTCATCGGGTGAGGGGCCACTGTTTATAGTAATATTTATTGGTGCATCTAATACAAAATAAGAATAATTATAAATGCCCGCATATCTTGCATATATTAGATGAACCCCCGCAATTGTTGATGCATTTGAAACATAGATATAGTTAGCATAACCATAAGCATCGGTAATCGCATTACCGATTACTAGATCATCTTGGGTTATATCAACAAATTGAACTTGTTTTCCCGAAAGAGGAGTGACTCCTAATAAGAGTTGAGCAGTCAAATTCACATTTTCAAGTCTATTGATAATGGGATTTTCCCATTGATATGAA
>CAZRIR010000343.1:0-3179 GCA_964600195.1 uncultured archaeon
AAGGATTTGATTAATGATTTGTTGGGGTGTTTGTGGATTAATTTCTTTTCCGCAATTTGTACAATGGGGGATCCCAATGTTTGCAAATAAAAGTCTATAATAATCATAAATTTCCGTGACTGTTCCCACAGTACTTCTTGGATTTTTAGAAAGAGCCTTTTGTTCAATAGCAATTGCCGGAGATAATCCTTCTATTGAATCCACATCGGGCTTGTCCATTTCACCGAGAAATTGTCGAGCATAACTCGAAAGAGATTCTAAAAACCTTCTTTGTCCTTCAGCATACAATGTATCAATTACAAGAGAACTTTTTCCACATCCAGAAACTCCAGTAACTACCACTAATTTATTTCTGGGTATTTTAACGTTAATGTTTTTCAGATTGTTTTGTCTGGCTCCCATTACTTCGATAAATTCACTCATAGACCTTTAGCAAAAATTATTTCATATACGTATAAAATTAAGCAATCGTTTTAGTATATTATAAAGTGTAATTCTTCTAAACTTTTTTAGTTGCATGTTATAATCAATAACTTTTAGATATAAAATGATAACACTATCCTGATTTTTTAAAAATAGTATAATTCTACTAATAAAAGAGGTTAAAAGTGTTATTTTCATTTATTCTTAAAAAATCTTGAAGAAGCAAGATGACAAGACATTTAAATTCAAATAAGAAAGTATTTAGTAATAATCCTCTTTTAATTCTTTAATTTTATCTCTTAAATAGGCAGCATCTTCAAACCTTAACTCTTTTGCTGCTAAAAACATTTTATTTTCTAAAAATTGGACTTGAATTTCGAGTTCAGTTAACCCCGCTAATTTTTCTTCAATAGTTCGTCTTAATCTTTTAGTTTCACGCTCTCGAAACTCTTTTTCCTCAGAAAGAGACTCTAAAATATTCTTCTGGATTGTTTTAGGAGTAATCCCATACTTCTTATTATAATCATGTTGTTTTTTCCGTCTTCGATTAGTTTCATCTATGGCGGCTCTCATTGCAGGTGATATTCTATCCCCATATAATATTGCCCTTCCATTAGCATTTCTGGAAGCTCTCCCAATGGTTTGTATTAATGAGCGTGTATCCCTTAAAAAACCAAGTTTATCAGCATCTAAAATTGCGACTAATTGAACTTCAGGAAGGTCGAGTCCTTCGCGAAGTAAATTTATTCCAACCAAAACGTCATGTGTACCATCCCGGAGTTGTCTTAAAATCTCAAATCTTTCTACAGTATCTACCTCTGAATGTAGGTAGGCAACTTTCAATCCTAATTCATTATAGTATTCCGAAATATCTTCTGCCATCCTTTTTGTTAAAGTTGTTACTAAAACCCTACCTTTATTATTAATGACTTTTTTAATTTCTCCCAGTAAATCATCTATTTGATTTTTTGCAGGCCTCACTTCTACCATTGGGTCGACGAGTCCAGTTGGTCTAATGATTTGTTCGGCAGATACACCCTTACTTTTCTTTAATTCATAATCACCAGGAGTTGCGCTCATAAAAATTACATACTTAATTTTGCCTTCCCACTCTTCAAAGGTCAGAGGTCTATTATCATAGGCACTTGGCAACCTCCATCCATAATCAACTAAATTTTTCTTTCGAGATCGATCTCCTCCAATCATTCCGTGTATTTGGGGAATAGTAACATGACTTTCATCAACGACAATCAAGAAATCTTCAGGAAAGAAGTCCACGAGGGTCATTGGAGGCGTTCCAGGATCCCTTAAACTTAAATGTCGTGAATAATTCTCAATTCCCTTGCACCACCCCATTTCTCTCATCATTTCTAAATCAAATTTTACCCTTCTTTCTATCCATTTTGCTTCGGCATATTTTTTCTGCTTTTTAAAAAACTCTATCTGCTCAGATAATTCTTGTTCAATTAACTCTAACGCTTTATTTTTATTCGATTCAGGGATGATGAATGGAGATGCGGGAAAAATCCGGTAATTTGATAGACTTTTGGTTTTTTTTCCCGTTATGGGGTGAATTTCTTGAATCTCTTCAATTTCATCCCCAAATAATGAAATTCTTATTCCAACATCGTAATAAGCTAAAAAAATATCGATAATATCACCTTTTACTCTAAAATTTCCTCTTTTGAATTCGATGTCATTTCTTTCATAACTCATTTTCACTAATTTCTTGATTATATCCTTTCTTTTCATTACATCTCCAACTTCAATGTAGAGTGCAATTTTTTCCCAATATTCAGGATCACCTAAACCATAAATGCAGGAAACGGTGGCAACCACAATGACATCCTTACGTGTTCGGATGGCGTGTGCTGCAGCCAACCTTAATCGCTCAATCTCCTCGTTAACGCTAAAATCCTTCTCAATGTAAAGACCAGTTACAGGCATATATGCTTCAGGCTGATAATAATCATAATATGAAACAAAGTAATGAACGGCATTTTCAGGAAATAATTCCTTTAACTCATTATATAATTGGGCGGCCAAAGTTTTGTTTGGACTCATGACCAAGGTGGGTTTTTTAACCTTTTGTATGACTTGAGCAATTGAAAAAGTTTTTCCAGTTCCCGTTGCACCTAAGAGAGTTTGAAATTTTTTTCCTTCAAGAATATTTTTGGATAAAATTTCAATTGCCTCTGGTTGATCACCACTCGGTTTGTATTTTGATTCAATTTTAAAATTAACGGTCATTTTAGATAAGGATAGAAATTATTATTAAAAAATAATAATTATCATTACATTTTTAAACCTTTATAGCATGAAGATTTAAATGAATAGTTCTTTTTGATTTTAATGTCTATAATTTAAAATAATTGTAATTGGATGCATAAATAAATAAATTATTATTTAATAAAAAAAGAGAAAGGTTAAGAGATATCTAAACTCAGAACTTCATCTTCTGCTCCTTCTTTAGTTCTCACTAATATATCTAAATAATTTCCTATAGAGGCAACACCTAAATCTTCAGAGAGCTTAGATAAGGTAATAGATAATGTAATCTGATCATCAATTCCCTCATTAACACCTAATTCCAAGGTTGTGTAGCTAAAGTCACTCAAGGGGATGTATGTATTATTTATCAATATAGAATTGATAGTTACATTTAATAGGCCATCGTTATCTATAACAATATTCAAATTGGTAGCATTTTTCGCCGTATTTGCTTTATCTATCGTAATGTTATAATACGTGGGACC
>CAZRIR010000344.1:0-3163 GCA_964600195.1 uncultured archaeon
GGAGTCTTAAAATCATAAATGACAGGATCGCCAATATTCAAATGATATACCATCTTACCTGTTTGTTTGACATTATCAGCAATGACAGCGATATCTCGAATTGCGTATTCTAAATCCCGCAATCTCCGTGTAACCATCGTTTCAACTCGCTCAAAATGAATAAGAGAAATGAGATAATCTCTTTTGATTAATAGTAGTGAATTATAGCTAAATAAATTTTTGAAAAAGACATAGTCTATGGAAGAATAAAATTTTTTTTTTATAATATAGGATTTTCTTTTTGCTTAAATTTAAATTTTTAAAATCTACCTTTTATTTGGGGAATATAATTGGAATTAATAGGAAATTATGAGTAAGATAAACTAAATTAAAAACATAATTAGATTTTTTTAAGATTACAATGGTATATTTTGAATTGAGAAACATCGGGTTTAACTGTGGTCATGATAAAGAAGAATGTAATCAATACCCAGACACATGTGCAAAATGTGTTCAAGATAGTATTAGAGTCCTCGGTCTTGAGGTTGATTCTAATATAAAAATAATAGAAATGGATTCTGAAGAAAAACGCTTACAAATGTATCAAGATAAGATTTGGCAAGAGTTTTTAAACGTTTTAAACCTCAAACACATAATTCTAATGGATATTACTTCTGGTTTACCGATAATAAATTATCCCGTATCTGAAGCAGGAGTGGATGCAGAGCTTTTATCTGGATTTATTCAAGCTAATATAACGTTCTCAGAAAGTACAAATGTTTCAAGTAAAAACATGGTTATGGATTTTCAATTCTATGAATTTCAATACAAGAACTTTTATATTTTGTTAAAAAATGGAGAATATAGTAGGATTTGTTTAATACTCGATCACAAACAATCTCCATCATTACAATTAATTACCAGAGATTTTTTGATTGATTTTGAACGTAAATATAGAAATGAATTGATGAATTTACGCAATCACGGGTTTTTAGAGTTTCCAAATTTGCAAAAATTTATTATTGAATCATTTAACGTGCAATTTTTATTTCCAATGAATATTATCCATAATATTCCTCCCGATATTATGGAATCAATAAAGCAAAATAAGATTCAAGAAGCAATTTTAAACCTAGCAAAAGAATTTCTTAATACTAAGCAATTTTTCTTTATCAATACCCTTTTGAATAACATTAAAAACATTGTTAATGTTGAATCAAAACTCATAATCTATGAAATTTATCAACTTCTAAAAATGAAGGTCATCATACCAACATCTTTAGAATCTGCTGAAACTAAAGTAAAGACTTTTCAAGAAGAACGGGCTAGAAAATTAGAAAATAGTCAAGTAATCTCAAATATTATAACCACTGACGATAGTATTGCTGCTTTGGAAGAATTAAAAGTGAGGGCTCAATATATGGATGAAGATGAAGCTAAAAAATGCATGGATCAATTTATTAAAAAGGGAAAAACAGCAGAAAAAGCTAAAATCTACCAAGAAGCTCAAAAGGAATATGAAAAAGCTCTATTTTTAGCAACGGGATTTAACTTTAAAAATGAAATAGGGAAAATTTCATTCATGATTTTAGAACTTGATAAAATAATTACAGAAATGGAACTTGAATTCTCATTAAATGCCGCTGAAAATTCAGAAAAGAAGAAAAATTATATTGATAGCATTAGAAATTATAAAAGAGCAATAAATATTCTTGAAAATGATGTCGAAACAAATAATAAAGAATCTAAAATTAAAAAAATACAAAAAAAAATCGAAAAACTTCAGGCTCTAATCTAAAATATTTGGATAGCTGTATAATTTCTACGTTACCCCGATTATTTGACAATTTGTTCAAAAATATCATAAAATTTTTAGTGATAGATAAAATTATATTGATAAATTTTCATGATTTACCTATATGAACTAGAGGGTTTGAATTTTATTGACTATTATTGAAAATAAAACTGCATATCCATACATCACCACGTTTAAAAAGGAACCTTTTCGATCTTTTACCCGGAAGAAAAAGAAGGAAATTGGTAATTTTTATTTTAGGGAATATGAAAGAGTAGTTAATTTTTATAATTATTTTAATGATAATTTACTTCAAATAAAAAGTTTAAATCTAGAAAATATTTATTGGTTTCTATTACTCCGCAAATATTTAAAAGAGGACAAGGAACCAAATAGGGACGAGCTGTATAAATTCATAAAGAAATGTGAGATTAATCAAGGGGAATTGGTTGGTTTTAAGTTGAATCCAAAATCAAAACAGAAAAAAGGTGATATTTGGTCAACTTATTTTGCATTAGCTAGTCTAAAATTATTAGGTTTATTAAAAACATATCTTTCTCACAAAGGAAATTTAAATATCAAAAATGGGTTAATAACATTTATACGTGCCCATAAAAAAAATAATGAATACTTGCATTGTTTGAATAAGGATTGCCCCATTGAAAAAAAAAACTTTAATCATATAAGTCTGTATTATGTTCTTGAGATATATACTTTATTAGGCATTGATGTTCGCACCAATCAGCAATTATTCATTCCATTTGTGGGAGATTTAAAGAAAGATCCGTCTTTAGCATTAAAACTGTTATGCTTAAAGTTTCTCGAAAGGGATTCTGATGTCAGAGATAAAGACATTCAAATTCTGTATCAATTTCAAAAGCAAGATAAAGGTTTTAGTTTTAAAAGAGAACAAGGACAAGTTAATACTACCTTTTGGATAGTATATGTACTGAATAACTACTCTTGGTTTTTAGATTATAATCCGATTGGCCTCTATTCATTTATTAACCTAAAAATGAAAGATATTCTGGATGGAGATTTAAATTTAGCTAAAATGATGGATCTTTCAAGATTAACCATCTTATTGTCCTTAATTTGGAAAAAATTCATTCAAGAAATCGAAAGATTTCTCTTCAAGCAATTAGAAAAAAACAATTACATTAATTTGAAGCAACTAACGGATACTCTTGGATTATTTCAAGGTATTGAAGAAGTTATATCCTATATTAATCTTAATTATATGTTTAATTTGAGAATATTAGATAATTCGATCGAATTTAATAATTATATTCGTAATTTGAGCGAAGGAAAAAGGGTTATAGTAAAACAGGTTCATGAAAACCTTAAACACAATAGTATCATATCCATATCAGATATTTTTAAGCAATA
>CAZRIR010000345.1:0-3160 GCA_964600195.1 uncultured archaeon
TGGGGTTGTGATCGTGAATCAAAAACCTATATCCCGCGTTAAAACATCAACACCGTGTTCCTACATTGGGATTTGGGATAAAATACGAAATCTTTATGCAAAATTACCAGAAGCAAAAAAAAGAAAATACAAGGCTGGTCATTTTTCATATAACTCTGAAAATGGAAGATGTCCTGCGTGTAAGGGATTAGGCGAGCAAGATTTGCAAATTTCATTTCTCAGTAGTTTTTCCATACCCTGTAAGGAATGCAAGGGTTTAAGATATAAATCCGAAATTTTGGAAATTGAATATAAAGGAAAATCAATTTCAGATGTTTTAAACATGACGGTCAGTGAAGCTTATAACTTATTTAAATCTCAAACGAGTATTTCAAGGGTTTTAAAAGTTCTTGATGAAATAGGAATGGGTTACATAACCTTGGGACAACCAGCACCTACTTTAAGTGGTGGAGAGGCGCAAAGGGTTAAATTAGCAAAAGAGCTTGGAAAGTCTCGCAAGGGGAAATACTTATACATTCTTGACGAACCAACAGTAGGACTCTCTTTTTATGATGCCATAAAACTAATAGAGTTACTTGAAAAATTAGTTCAGCAAGGTAATAGTATTTTGATCATAGAACACGATCCAGAAATACTGAAAAATTGTGATTATTTAATTGAATTAGGACCTGAAGGGGGCCCTAAAGGAGGAAAAGTGATCGCAGAGGGTACTCCCGATCAAATCAAGACTAATATTAATTCCAATACAGGTCGATATTTGAGATAAGTATTGCCAAATAAAAATTATTTCTAAAATTGCTTTAGATTTGAATTTTGATTAAAAATAGTTTAGAAAGGCATGTAATATTCAACTGTATTATTTTTCAAGAGTAAATTTATCCTAAATTATCTCATTATAGCACGCCCTTCATTTTACCCTCATTTAACAGTGCTATTTATAGTGTTTACAAAAATCTCAAAGTGATACAATTTAGAATCTTCTATAATGAAAAAAATTATAGGGATCAATTTTTGTTTTTGCAAAAATAAGGGTAAATATTCAATGAGTATCTATTTTTCTAAAAACTTTTGTTCGATTTCTTCTTCTGATAAATCCACTTCCTTAACTGGTTTGAATTTCCTATCAAAAAATACTTTTAATTTCCCAGGCATTACCCACGTAATTAAAGATCCAACTGAAAAAATAATTAATAAAACCACGGAATAAAGTAGATTTATATATATAATTATCAGATTAGGATTTTGCTCGTCTATTATTCCAAAAATGTAGATGAGATAATGATATCCAATTAGAGCATGAGATATTGCTAAAATTCCACTGAGGAGATAACGCTTTTTTATCCAAGGACTTAATGGCATCGGTTTATATTTTTTATACTCTCTTAGAGATATTTTTGCCATCCAAACTCCCGTGATTAGAAATTCACTTGAATATAAGATACTAAGTATGAATTTGATAAAAAATACCATTTCAAATAAATCTGGATTCAATCCAATAATGACTAATTGGAAAGTAAAAATTAGGATTAAAATCATGAGAAAAATCTTAAGCGGACTTTTTTTATCTTTATAAAAAGTATTTTGAATGAAAAGAACTAAAAATATATTACTTGAGAAGACAAAAGTAAGATATATCAGATAAAGAATTATATTGTTGGTATAAACGGTCAGTGCAGAAAATATTAAAACAATTCCTGCAATTAAATTAAATAATGCTAAATAAAAAATGTTGGTATGCCTATTTTTAAAATATTTGTTAAATAGAAATAGTGCTATAATGCATTGTATCATTACAATAAAAACTATTATACTTATTCCCGTAATGCTAGGATTTACTGACATTTTTTAATCTTTAATGTGTTTTTAATGACAGTTAGTTAGATATTCGATAGTGTGATTAAGGATTGGTTATTAGTCAATTCCACTATAAGTAAATCTGTTATTTTTTCAATATTTTCCACTTTTAGCTTGATAAGACGATTTTTTAATGAATTATCTATTGTTAATTTCAAATTATCGTAGTTGATTTTGTTTAAGGGAAAAAAAGGACCCAACTGATCTTTGATTGCTAATTTAATCAAGCCAATAGTTGCAGTTTGACTTATATCTATCTCATTAGAAAGCACGAATGCCAAGTACTTGATAATTTCCAAGGATTAATTCCCTCTAATCATAATATTTCGAGTTTATAGGCTTGAAATTAAAACTTTTCTATATAACTTGATTCATATATAGAAATACGATAATCATTCACTTTCTTGAACAAAATAATTATAATTTTCTTAGTATTTATATTTAATTTTACTTATGTTTGAAAACCATCCTATACCGCTTAAACAACGTGTTTCATTCTAAATCCAATTCACCTATTTGATGTTAAGATCACCAGTTCTATCCATTTAAAAATAATTTAATGATAAAAGGAGATTAAATTTGAATAAAAGTTGGACTGTACAAATTATAAATACAAAAAATGATAACTTAATGATAATGAGTGATAAAAATTCTACCCGGGAACTAAATAATCCATTGATTAGAGAAATGCCACATACTCATGTATATCACATTCTATTACCATTAATTTTTATGGGTATTTGGATGATCGATACTTTATTCCTACATCTAACATCTTGGTTGAATTTTATCGTTTATCCATTAGTCAGGTTCGTATTGTTTATCATCATTGTTTGCATTGGGATAATAATCATTCAATTAGCACATAAAACATTATTTGAAGGTAATAAACCTTCTGATACTCTTTTAATGGAGGGAATTCTTCGACACGTGCGTAATCCAATGTATTTAGGTATCATATTATTTTATATTACCATTCTTTTTCTTTCAATATCAGCAATTAGCATTATTTTTTTTATCTTTGCCATTTTAGTCTATAATAAAATGGTAAATTATGAAGAAAACATCTTAGAAAAGAAATTTGGGAAAGAATATATAGATTACCAAAAAAAAGTGCCTAAATGGATTCCAAGCATAAAAACAAGTCTTTAAATGATTTAATTTCAATACATTGTATCATTGAGAATAATTTATACTCTGAATAAGGATCACTAATGGCTCATTCTTTAGAATACTAATTTTACGAAAAGTGCATCATTTTTCATTCTTAATTTTCTTATAAAAATCTGTGAGTATTTGCTGTCTC
>CAZRIR010000346.1:0-1476 GCA_964600195.1 uncultured archaeon
TATATGGCTGGATGCCTCAAAATGTCGTGCAGTATGGAGGTGCAACAGATTTATTAGATGATTGGATCGATCCAACGACGTTTTTCTTCTATTTCATATGGATATTGGTCTCAATAACGGCAGTTATCACGGTAATTGGATTTAGCAAGATGCATTCAAAAACCACGGGAGAATTAAAAACAAGGAGTACCTTATTAATTCTGGCAACACCGACAGTAGCTATAGGTATTTTAGCAGATACCGTAGTCCTCGGGTCATTACCAATATTTGCCGCTCCAGGTCAGGCCAATTTTCTTTACTTAATAAGGGTTTTAATGATAATCGGAGTATTCTTGATATTCATAGCGTTCAGACCTTCTGAAATTATCCCCCTATATGTAATAATAGGAATCGTGATTGTAATTTTCGTGGTTTTTATCTTTATATAAACTAGAAAAATTTTTTTTTTCTTTATCTTATAAATTCTTTATCCAATCTTTTTCTAAGTTCTTTGAGAAAATATTCACGAAATTCTGTTATACCGAGCAAATTATCTTCCACGGTAAATGGCTCCATCGTGCTAAGATTTGATCTGAGATCCGCTTCAATTTTAGCTGCACCAATGCAGGTGCCATACATGTAGTAAAAAAACTCAGTCGGATTTTCCCCTTTGAACTTATTTTCATTTATCGATTGTTCCAAGATATTGAGACCTTGTTCCATGATCTTTAGTGGTTTGTACTTTTTCTCATATTGACCAATTTTATCAGAAGGAGGTGCTCGAACAAAATACATCATTTCAAATCGTTTATAATCCTCAGCTGCGAAGTCTAGAAAATATCGGGCCATTTCCATCCATAGTTCAATATCATTTTCTTTATATTCTTCAACTATTTTTGAAAATCCCTCTTGGAATTCCGTAAAATTTTTAATTCTTATCGCTATCCAGAGTTCTCTTTTGGATTTAACATAGTTATAAAGATTTGATTGAGACATTTTTAGTGTTCTCGCTAAAGCTCTCAAACTAAAACCATGTGAACCATATTTCACGAATAATTCTTTCCCTGTTTCTAATATTTTATTAAATTGTTCTGCTTTCTTATCAGGAGTTCGAGCTCTTGAACTTCTTTCTATTTCTTTCATGAATAATCATATAATTGTATCTATAAATCAGTCAATTAATAAAATTGAGTGATTGATTAAATATTCTATAAAAAAGAATATATTTTATAACTTATTATCTAAGAAAATAAATAATTGTTACTATTACTACTAAATAAAATAGGGATAATTTGTTTGTATCTATTTCATCAAATATAATTCTAAAATTCAAAATAGTAAAATGGATAAGATAGGAACACTTCAGCCAACTAAATTTTTTAATTTTAACAATAATAAAGTTAAAATGAAAGCGGAAGAAATAATACATGGTATTTCTTCTGAACAAGAAATGGCAATTAAGCTATTTTACTGGGTAAGAGATGAAATAAAATACAA
>CAZRIR010000346.1:1576-3155 GCA_964600195.1 uncultured archaeon
AAAAAAAAGAGTGATATCGATAAAAATTGCGATTCTGAGCGATGGAAAATATGGAGATAGGGCTGTAAATGTGATAAAAAAAAAGATTCCTGATACAGAACTTATTATTTTAGAAGAAAGGGATGCGTCAGAAATTATTGATGAGGTCTTTTTAGAAGATACAATTGAAAGAAGTATAAAAGAAGCAGATTTACTAATCTTGTATGTTAGGCATCCTGATGTAGTATATGAAATATGTTCTCGTCAAAAACCAACAATATTGGCAATTGATTTTGGTCAAGGATTTTTGAAACAAGTTCAAGAGATAAATCCACGGATAGTCATGCCAATTAGCATGTGCAATGCTCTACCTGATACGGATATTGATTTTATTGATGAATATTTCAAGCAATATGGTAATCCTGAATATGAAATTCGCTTGACTTCTTCTGAATCTGGCAGTTTCGTTTTTAGTGATATTAAACTTCTGAAGGAGAGCCCATGCGGGGCATCTAACGCGAGTATTGAGTTAATAAAGGGGAAGGAAGTAACTCCTGAAACTCTTAATTCTTTTGCAATTAATGTTCGTCAAGAATGCCGAGAACCGGTCTCATTTTTATTATCTCATAGGGATATGAGTGATTCTTCTGCTTCATTACACCTTCTAAATCTTCTAGATGCTTTAGAAAAAGAAGCACCTTCACTTTTTGCTGCAGAATCTCCAATAGGAAAATATGCTGCCATGAGACGTGAAGAATATAGGACAAATGGTTTAAAACATTTTTTTTAATTGACTAATGACATTTTGGTTATTATATATTATTTAAAAAAAAATATAACTATTTTAAAAATAAATATCTAACCTAATTTATTAAAAATACTATTCAAGATATATTATATTTATATACTTCAAAGTATAATTTAAAAGTAAATAAACATCTTTACATATCTTTAAAAACAGAAACATTGGTTATTATATATGACTAACTTTTCATTTTCATGGTTAAATGGAATAAGTGCTTTATTATTGATAATTTCAGCATGGATCTTAGTTGGACTTTGTATAAATTATTACATTAAGAGTAAGAAGGGGATCTACTTAGGAGGGATATTGCTCTTTTCCTCAATTGGTGTCGGTTGGTTGGGTATTTCGCTTTCATTTCTGTCAATTGAATTTACAGGAAATAACCAACAATGGATTGAATTTATTATTCCTTTCTTTTCTTATTGTTCAATTCCAGCTGGCAGTTTTGCCATAACATATTCAGTTTGGGACCTGGTTGGCTCAAAGGAAACAAAAAAAAAAATTCTTATTTTCTATGTCTTTCTATCAATTATTTACTACATTATTTTTATTCTATCGATACCATTCAATAGTATTGAATTATATGTAGTTGAAGGAACGGTTATAGATGATTGGGTCCGACCTACTTCAATATTTTATTTTTCTGTATGGATACTAACATCAATAACCACTACAATTAGTCTAATGGGATTTGCAAAAATGAACAAGCAAATGACAGGTGAATTAAAAACAAGAAGTAATATGTTACTCATTGCTACACCTATTTTTGCATTATGTGTTCTAGCTGATACGGTT
>CAZRIR010000347.1:0-3151 GCA_964600195.1 uncultured archaeon
AAAAGAACCTCCATTTTTATGGCTTAGAATTCAATGATTTAGCAAAAAAGTTATTAAGTGGAAATGGTTTTGCCACGGGTATTGTTGTTACTTCGGACAAGGCAGCAAACTTCTTTATGATGAATGATAGTATTACATTTGATGAACGGGAACCTCGTGATTTTTATATTGATCAAGATTGTATAACCATCATAGAAGCAGGGATACAAAGAAAGGTATTGTTTCCCATCAGTTGGTTTCGGATCGATATCGGAATTTTGTCTCTGAGAACCTTAGAATTATGGGATGAGATACAAAAGGATAAGCATCTTCAAAAAACACTGAATAAATACACTAAATACGTTTTAAATTTAATGAAGAAAAATGAATCAAAAAAGAAATGAAGTGTTTCATTCTTTTAGAATTCGGGGTGCCTTGAAATATCCGTCTTTTACATGCTTGCTATTTTTTAATGCTTCTTTATTTGATAGTGATTTCCTCGGTATATCTTTTCTAATCACATTTTTTATATCCAAGGCATGAGTGGTAGGTTCTATTCCCTCAGTGTCTAAATCATCTAATTTCTTAAAATATGTTAAAATATCACTTAATTGAATCGCAAGTTTATTTTTTTCTTCTTCAGATATTTCTAATAGAGCTAATTTTAATATATCATCTACCGTGTCTTGTGATATTTCTTTCTTATCTGACATGATTAAACCGGAGTTATTAAATATTATATTAAAATCAATATTTTTAATAATTTATAATGTAATTATGCCCATTTTTACGTGTTGCACGTCCACGCTCCTCCTCAAACCTTTTGGCTATCGGGGACTTTTTTCAAATTACTATTGATATGGGAGAAAGTAACATTAATTTTAAATTTTTTTCATTAGATCGATTCTCATTCAAGATGCCTTCGATGCCTACTCTCAGGATATTGAATGCTGCATTTACATCTGCATTAATAAAAAGACCATCCTTTGAACAAAATAAACCGCGATTGATTCTTTTTCCCATATAAATGTTATGATGGGCTATTGCCTCAAAATCAAGAGCGGAACATTTTGAAGTATGGCTTTCGTCTACTCTTACTATTTTAATTCCTACGAGCGTCGCTTTATATTTAATTTTTTCCACTAAATCTAAAAAAGGAATAAATGCAAAATTCTGAGTCGTCTTTTTCCCTAATATCATTCCTTGTTTCCACCCTTCATTATAACCGATGACGATACGCCCAATATTGTTTTCCTTACAATAATCGATCAAATAGCGGGAAGCTTTGTGGATTTGGTCTTGAATCCGATTGTTGCGGTTATTCCAATTTCGGATACGGATCTTTTCATAATTCAATATGAATCTAGTGATCTCTTCAATATGGTGCTCAATTTCCTGAAGCTGTGATGCGTTTAGCAAGACCAAATAAAAATCAAGCATTGTTTTAGTCTCAACATTTCGATAATATTCCTTACTAGACTTTTTTAGTTTTCCATTTATGGATAGAACAGCATTGATGTGATGGATGATTGATCTATTAATGTCCTCTTTAAAAAGACTCTCTTCTAGCAAGTAGTTGAAAGTTTGGATGATGGACGCTCGATCACTTTTATTGAGATAAAGATCTAGAAAATAAAGAAGTTTATCATCCAATTTTTCATAAAATTTTTTTTTTATTTTGGCATCCTGCTTGTTACCTAGCCAATTGGCATACTTGATTTTCTTCCCCTTAACAATGACGGGATGCGCCCCAAAATTGTTTGCGATGGTTAGAAGATTGTTCACGCCTAAATCAATGCCGATGGCTCGATTGGTATCTAATTGTAAATTATCAATTTTTTTTTCGTATACTACCTGAAAAAGATAATGATCCTTCCTTGGAGAAATACGGAACTCTATGATGTTATCTAAATTTAATTCTTGACCGTGAACATCAACCCTGAACCTGACAGGAGGAATCTTTGCCTTTTTAGGAAACTTAATTTCTGCTGTTGTCTTTGAATGGAGCCCCCCATTCTTATCTCTCCAGCGGTAGACTTTTTTTGATTGTTCGAAATGAGATCTATAACCGATACATTGTAAATTTTGAATGGGAAATATTACCAAAAATTCGCCATTTTTGGGCTTGTATCCTGGAATACTAGGTTTCTTACCACCAGGAAATTGAGAGGGATCTTGATACCACTTGTTGACGGCTTCTTTATATCCAATCCATCTATCCGCCAAATGTTTTATAATCAAAATTGCAGTCTGAGCATTTAAAGACGTATAATGCACAGAATCCTTTACTTTACCATATAATGTATTACAAAGGGATTCATTAATATAAGTATGATTTTTTTTTATGAGATCAAAAAAAAGCTCTCGAGCAAGATAATTTGTATGATTGTACAAATTTTTTGATAAGTGACATAATTCCGAAAGTTCTTTAGTCCACTTTAACTGAGATCGCTGTACTTGCACTATATGTGTCTCTCCTTTCTTTAACTGTTTGGACAAAAGAAAATAAGATCGAGAATCCCCTTGCTCCTTCAAGTTGTCAAATAATTCAAATACCGAATCAAGAGTAACTTGTTCTAAATTGTTATTAGAACCATTTTTATTGCGACCCGCAGAATCAAAGAAAATTTCCGAAGAAGAATCATTACGGCAGAACTTGGAATAAAAATCTTTAACAACTAAATTAAATTTAAGAGAAGGATCGACATCACAATAGACCCTCTTATTTTTTAAATTCTTACGGTTTCGATGATGATCTTCTTCTTCAGGTGTCATTTCTAAATAAAAATAACTTTAATATTAGATGTATATTGATATTTAAAAACCTTTAACTTTTTTTGAAATATTCTTCAACCTAAGTCAAAAGGCTCAAATATGAAAGAACATATAGGAATTTTAAAAAAATTAAATATTTCTAAAAGAATGAAAGAAAACTTATTTATTGAATTTGAAAATATGACTCCGGAAAAAGCATCTCAATATTCTTATTTAAAGGGAAAATATTAAAAATAACAAAATTTTATTGGTAAAAGTATTGCATACTATTTTCTTAGTGTCCTGAATGTTATGGAAAATATAGTCAAATCATTATATGTACTTTTTGTGATGGATAAAATTTAGTAATTCTGGTTTTACACGATATAAATCTTAGGAAGTTTGATTATCAGTGAAA
>CAZRIR010000348.1:0-3151 GCA_964600195.1 uncultured archaeon
TAATCTTGAGAGGTAATAAATTAAAAAATCTATCAGAGTCTATTGGTAAACTATCGTCTCTCAAGGTCTTAGATTTATATAAAAATGAATTATCAGATCTTCCTGAATCTATGATTAATCTTTTTTCACTTGAAGAGATTATTTTAAGTTATAATAAATTCAAGAATTTTCCAGATATTTTAACTAATTTATTTTCTCTCCAATCATTATCATTTGCCGGTAATAATATCAATTTTTTACCTGATGACATTAATAAACTCTCAAATTTGAAAGTATTGAAATTATATAATAATCAATTAACTTATTTGCCCGAAAATCTTTCAAACTTGACTTTACTCCATGAATTAGATTTAAGAAACAATAACCTTACAAAAATTCCCGATTCAATTGAAAAATTGGAATCATTGGAATATTTATTGTTAGATGATAATAATCTGAGAAAGCTTCCAGGCACATTTAAAGAGATATCATCTTACAAGTATATCATGTTAAGAAATAATCCCCTTGTAAACCAAGATGATTTAATTACACGAGAAGTTTTGGAATATTTACAAGATCATGGTGTAATGATTCTTTTACATTAAATGATTAGCTTGGTATTATCAATAAAAAATAAAGAATTATTCGATTTTTATTCCTAAAAAATTCGTTTTAGAGGTGTCTTTTCTGAAATTTGTTTGCGAAGAATTCGTTTTCGATAATATGAATTTATTCCAGAGACTAATGCAATTGATGGAACCGTGCATTTTGCATGTTTAACAGGACCAAATAAAATGAAATCACTTCCGGCATCTGCACAATATGTCATTAAGGACGCAATTGCTCCACATCTAGGAGCATCACCATATTTTTTAATGAAATCCCATCCATATATTGCATTAGCAGGGGCAAATCCCGTGGGTACTCCTAATTTGCTCTTGATCAATCTTGTAGTTTCCACGTTAATGCAAATTGATGGCAAATCTAAGACGGCAGTATCAACTATATAATTTTCTATACCTGCCTTCTGAGTTGTAAGTATGAGCTGGTCTTGTAATAATGATAATTTTTGCTGGGGAAATATGTATTGATTTCCAAAGGTCAGCAACACCGCATTCTTAACACCAATTTCTTTTAGCTTTTTGACACTTTCTTCTTTTGTATTTTCATCGATACTATTTAAAATTGCCCGATCTATCAACCCAATCTCTTTTAATCCCGCCATTGCAGGAATCCGACTATCATCATTTAATCCATCCACTAAAAATGGAACATCCGTTATATTCGCAATAAATTCGCACTCTTTTGTAAGTGCTTCGGGGTATGCTCCAACAACGTCAATTATAGCTTGCATGCCTGTATCTTCCACGATTGAAATAAAATCATTGATTTCGGTTTCAACTAATTTTTTATCAATTTCTCCCGTTTTTTCATCTTTTAAAGCGGCATGATTAGTATAAAATACCGTTCCTACCATTACAATCGGATTTTCTCCTGGTTGACCTCCAATTTTACAATTTCCAATCGAAATAACTTTTTGTTCAAATTCAAACTTAAGCACGCAAAATCAATTTCCTTATTTATATTTTGAATTTATAATTATTTTATGACATTTAATTCTTGCTATTAATCCTTTAAATTCTTATAAATTTGGCTTTTCAAGTTTTAACCATCTATAGAAACAAAAAATTATTAAGAGTTAGCATTATCATGTAAACAAATAAAAACGATTTATCTTTAGTTGAACTTCTAATGGATCCAAAAAAAATAGAATGGAAGGAAAGTCTCGTTAAAAGTATAATTTACAGAACAATTACTTTAGGCCTTGGAACATTGACAACCTATATACTAACAGGAAGTCTTATTTTAGCAACGGGAATCGCCATTTTAACAGAAACAGTTCAAAGTGTGAATTATTTCGTGTATGAATTAGCATGGAGCAATATTACCAGAAGAAGACTTGAGAAAAAGATTATTGAAAAAATCAAACGCAAGGAAATTGACTTAAAATTGGATTATTCTTCCGTTCAAGAGTTAGCGTATCAGATTTCTCAAATTGACACGTTTGTTCCCACACTCTACATGACCATTAGGAAGATCTTTGATACGATGTTAAAAAATAAGGAATTAGAAGAAATTCATGAAGAAATTGAAAAATATAAAAATCATTTTATATACGTGCATTCTGGAAGGAAATTGTTTTTTATGGATGACGTGGAGTAAAAATTTTTTTATATTTTTGAAATTTTACCATATTGAAGATTTTAAACCATATATCATGATGATAAAGTGAGGTTTTTTATAGTTAAAACGATTAATTTTAAGTAGATGAACGTACCCGCCATTTTCTTGGTCTTACTATTATTTTCAATCTTAATGGCTTTTTTTTCTCAGACAAAATTTGATTATTTTCCAATCGTTTTAATCATAGGAGCTATTACCTTAGTATTTTTAACCATGCAGGGAATTCAAAGAGAAACAATTCTGGGATATATCAATTTTAGGACCTTGATATTTGTATTTTCGATGCAAATTATCATTTATTTTGCAACTAAAGACATGATTTTAGAATATATCACGATAAAATTGATTTACGTCACTAAAGGAAATAATAGATTATTTTTTTATGTTATTTGCTTTTTTACAGCAATAATCGTAGCGTTTATCGAAGATCTTACACTTTCATTAATTTTAGTACCACTTATTTATAGAGTTTGCAGGATATTAAGGATTCCCGCAGGAACATATATGATGGGTATGACCATCACCATAAATATTGGAGCAATCCTCACTCCCATATCCAGTTTAAAAAACTTAATAATTGGTCATGAATTTGGATGGGGTTTTGAACAATATATTGCTAATATGGGCATTCTATTCTTGATCACGTTAATATCAACCATTTTTTTAATGGATAGATTCATCCTAAGGAAAGAAAAAGGGCCAAAAGAAATGGACAAGGAACTATTTTTATCCATGATTGATCCAAAAATGGTAATAACGGATAAAAAATATTTCTACTCTACATCCATCATTTTATTTATCACCTTTTTACTCATGTTCTTAGGACTTGACCCTGCTCTGGTTTCAACCATGGTTGCTGCGATTCTTCTTCTCATTCACTATAAAGATTGTAAAATATCGGACCTTAGTAGTGAAATAAGTTGGAAAA
>CAZRIR010000349.1:0-3146 GCA_964600195.1 uncultured archaeon
AAGCTGGAGCGAGAATTGTTGCTACCGGTAGGTCTGATTTTCCAAACCAAGTAAACAATTCTCTTTGTTTTCCTGGAATATTTAGAGGAACGTTAGATGTAAGAGCGAGGACCATAACAGATGAAATGTGTATTGCTGCAGCGTATGCGTTAGCGAATTCAGTTAATGACGTTAAGGGTTGTTTGACTGAAGATTGCATCTTGCCAACAATGGAGTATGAAAATTTATTTATTAAACAAGCTGTAGCGGTTGGATTAAAAGCTATTGAGCAAAAAATAGCTCGAATTAATTTTTCAGAAGAAGAATTATTTGCTGAAGCTAAAAAACATATCGAAAATGCCAAAGCTCAAACAAATTTATTGATGAAAAAAGGTTTCATACCTCCCTTTAGGGATAATAATAAATAGCTTACCTTTTGAAACCCAAATATATATAATGAATCTCTTTCAGTGAACTTAAGATTTAATAGAAGAATTGTTTTTTCAACTTATTTAAAATTGATTATTAGAACACCAATTAAGACTATAATGCCCCCAATGAGATTCCATAACACAATAAGATCATTCCTTTGGAATAAAAGAGAGAAAAAAAGGGTGATAAATGGTTCTACGTACAGAAATGAAGAAACCTTTGAAGAATTCATTTTCTTTTGAGTTGAATTCCAGATATAATATCCTAAAATATAACAACCTACTCCTAAATATAATGCACTAATGAAAGTAAAAATGTTGAATGCATTTCCAAAAAAACTTAACAAATCTCCTGAGATTAAAACAAAAAAAAAGAGTTCAATCGTTCCTAAATAAGAAATATATTTAATGATAATAATGCTTGAATGTTCTTTGGATAATTTTTTTGTTGAGGTTGAATAAATCGCCCATAGGAAAGGAGTTAATAACGCAAATACATACCCTATAAAATAGGGTGAATGAAGCGTTAAGTTGCGGATATCTCCACCTGTTACTAATAAAAAGCCCCCAATGGTCGCGATGCCAAAACCTAAAATCTTTATTGTATTTAATTTCTCTTGAAAAAGATACAGTGCTAATATTGATATAATTACGGGACATAACAAGCACACAAATAAAGCTGGAAGAGTGGGACCAAGTAATTCTATTGCCGTATATTGTGCGAAGAAAAAAAATGAACAACCTGAAAAACTTGCTAAAATAAGCAAGTACCAATCATTTTTCTTAAAATTCTTCACATTATTTTTCATTAAATCCATTTGGTTTTTATGTTCTCTGGAAAAGTATCGATAAATATCTACTATAATGAAACCAAGAGAAGCAACAATAAACCTATAGAGGGCTAATGAAATGGGTGAAATAAAAATAATAGCAATGTCGACCAAAACAAATGAAAAACTCCATAGAATTATCATTATCATCAGTTTAATATAGTCGACAATCATAACGATTAAATCTTTTTTTATTATTCGGGTAACTTCCCTATTTAATCAAGGTTTTATATTAAAAAGGTTTATTATTATTAAAGTAACTTATGTAATCATCATTTTTTATTGGTGTTTCGTGAAAAAAATAATTTTTAGTCTGAAGCTTGGATTAATCGGTCAGGATGATTCTGGGAGAAATATTTTTTTAGAATTTTTGGAAAAAGAGTCAATTCCGAAAAGTGTTTTAGATAATAATAGTGATAACTTGGATTTTTTACATTATACAATCGTTCATGAATCAATCCCAATAAAAATAAAAGTATATCAAGCTGATAATCTTGTAGCCTCATTACAAGATTACAAGCAAGTAAAGAATTTGGATATCCTAATGCTAGCTTTAAATTTATATCATCTGAATTCTAAAAATGAGTATCGAAAAAGTGATCTGGAAAGACTCATTAAAAAATACTCCTTTAAAGGAATATCGTGCTTAGTAGGGTTTGACATAGAAGGGATCCTTAAAAGTAAAATTTCAAAAGATTTTCGTATTAGTAGATATAATTTGATCCAAAAGGTAAAAGAATTAGATCTAATGTATTGTTTTGAGATTAAGAATGATAAGAATGACTTGATTGAATTGTATCAAATTCTTCTCAATGATTATATTTTTAAATTGTATCTTACAAACCCTGACTTGCTAGAAACAGCTAAAAAATATGGAGAGCAATTAAAAAAACTGAAAGTTAGTTATTAATCCTATAAAATAAAATAAAAGAAAATTATTTATTAAATCCACCCTAGTGGACCGCATATTAAAACTGCTCCAAGACCTATAGTATATATAACCCCTACTACTTTTATTTTATCTTTAATCTTAGGAAGATCATGTACGAAGAGTGCCGCCACAAAAAAATTGAAATATCCGAAAAAGAATATGAATATAACACCCCAAGGTGTTGCATTCCACCAAGGATACACCCATACAAGAGCTCCAGCCATATTCAATAAGATTTCAACAAAAACACAGAAAATAGAAAAACCTATGGCTAATACCCATCTATTTGGAATGCCTAAAATTTTATCTTCCTTGTTTTCTAATAGAGCTTTAGCGTAAATTATTCCCGCTATTGAGAACATAAAGGCAATTTCAAGGTTCCATCCAATCAATATTATGAATGAACTATGGCCAGGTGTCGTCCAAAAAGCGGAATAATTCGTAAACGTAAATACTAATGCATTCCATATTTCATTTATGAGATCCATCCCAAAAACCGTTAAACCACATAATATTATGTTCCAATTTTTTGATTCTCTAGCTTTCTGAACCTCTGCAACATAAATATAAATGATTATTGCTAATAAGGGTATGATATACCATTCATAATTACCTAATACTCTAAGGTTGCTAAGCGCCTCCAAAGATGCTGCTGTTGGTGCTATTTACATACGCCTCACTTAAATTATTCTTGATTTTTATAAAAAAAATTAAAAAAAAGTAAGTAAGTCTAACATATAAAATTATTATTGGTTGAGAAATAATAACTTTCCGAGAAAACTAGTTAAATCCATTATTTTGATCTGCTCATGTAGTTCAGTATGTTCATCCAAATAACAATTTAAATGTGCCAGGCATTTTGGACAAGCCACGATTAAATAATCCGCTCCCGTCTCAATTGCTTCTTTAATTCTTTTCTCTTGTGATACTTTCGAATTTTCATTACATGAAAGATATGCTGAAACACCACAACAT
>CAZRIR010000350.1:0-651 GCA_964600195.1 uncultured archaeon
AAAGATAAAAATAGAGCCAAGGACGAGATTTGAACTCGTGCAAATCCACTGACAGCATACATTTAATCATCTTATAATGCAACTCTGCAGGCGAACGCTCAACCGGGCTAAGCGACCTTGGCAAGTAGGATGAAAATCCAAATATTCATATATTGAAAAGGAGGATTGATTATTAATTTTATGATTTCATATAGATCTCAGATCTTCTTGGAAATTTTTTAATTCTGATTTAATAGAATCTATATTATTTGAGGGCGTACAAATTCCCAAATAAAAAGTTAAATTTTCGTTCTCATTGTTGGTCTCATATTTCTTTACATATTCAATTCTTTTTTCAGCAAATGTTAATTTTTCATCTACTCCTACATCTTCATCAACTAATCTTTGAAAAAATTCTAATGATTCGTTAACCCGGCAGACCATTTTATCAAAATCCCTGAAATCTATGAGATTTTGATAATAATCAGAAATCATCAAACCAGATTCGGAAAATAATATAGTGTAAGAACAATTATAAGTCTCAACTATTTGTTTTAATTTCTTATTAATATTTTCTACATCAAGTAATTTATTCAACGAATAAGACATTGCTTTTGATAAAGAAGATATATCATAATAAGTTGTATCGAAAAACTTGAACTGTAAATCCTT
>CAZRIR010000350.1:661-3140 GCA_964600195.1 uncultured archaeon
AAAAGCAATTTACAATTACTAAACAACATAAAAATTTTTTGTTAGTATTAATTTTCTCAACATTTCTACTCTATCGGTATACTCATCACTCGCTCGGCATTCAGGATCATATTTATTAAAACAGATGATAATTTCATTGTCATATTCCATTTTTTCATCCCTAAAAATGTCCAATAACTCATATAAATAATTTATAGAATCTTGGAATCTTATATCATCTTTAATATCAATGAGATAATATAAAAAATCAGTATTACTAAAATAAACCGTTTTATCGAGATAAATCTTCCTGTATTTCGCTTGTCCCCCCATGTCCCAAAAATTTATCATAAATCGATCAAGGAAATTGAAAGAACTATATGCTATTTTAATAGTTGGTTTTAACTGTTTAACTCGCTCGTAAAAGTTATATTTTTTTCTTAGAGCGATTAAAAAACTCGTTTTCCCGGCATTATCCAAACCTGCGAATATGAGTTTGAGTTCCTTCATGTTAGGTAAATATTTTTTAAAAAATGCTCATATAAATTGATTTTCAATTTATAAATATATTTAAAATTCCATTATTTAACTTTTGTTATATAATCAATCCTTTGTATGTAAAATTTTTTAACATTTCAATCATATAATCCTCTAACAATTTGAATATTAAAGATGAAATATAATAATGAAAGCACAAGATATTGATTTCTATTCACTTGGTTTTGATTTCATGGAAACCAAAACAATGTTTATTACGGATTATAAAAATGGTAAATGGGAGGAGGGAATGCTTGTTCCTTTTGGACCTTTTGAGATATCCCCGGGAGCGTGCATTTTAAATTATGGGCAAGGAATTTTTGAAGGAATGAAAGCTTTGAAAACGAAAAAGGGGGATATCGTTTTATTTCGTCCTGAAGAAAATGCAAAAAGATTAAATGAGAGCGCTGAAAGAATGCTAATGCCTCCCATTGATACAGATATATTCATAAATGCCGTAAAACAAGTTGTGTTGGCAAATCAAGAATATATACCACCCTATGATAGCGGAGGGGCATTATACATAAGACCATTATTCATTGGAACTGGACCAATATTAGGTGTTGCTCCAGCAACAGAATATAAATTTTTCATTTTTACAATCCCCGTGGGACCATATTTTCCAGAAGGATTCAAATCAATTGATCTTGAAATTTCTAAAAAATATACTAGGGCGGCTCCAGGGGGAACAGGGTCTACAAAAACATGCTGTAATTATGCAGGAACTATGAAACCCGCCAAAGAAACTAAAGAGAAAGGATATGCACAAATTATTTATTTAGATGCATCAAACATGGAATATATTGACGAGGTGGGAACTGCTAACTTCTTTGCTGTAATTGATTATAAAGTAATTACTCCACGGTTAAAAGGTACAATATTACCTGGAATAACAAGAAAATCCGTGCTTGAATTAGCTTCAAAAAAGCTCAATTTAGAAATAGCTGAAAGAGATATCTCCTATAAAGAGTTGTATGAAGATTCCTGTACAGAAGCATTTTGTACGGGAACGGCAGCAGTAATCACGCCTATTGGATCAGTAACTCATGAAAATGAAAAAAGAGTCTTTAATAATGGTAAACCTGGAGAAATTACCATTAAACTCTATGAATTACTTACTGGAATTCAGCGATTAGATTTAAATGATGATTTTGGTTGGGTCATGAAAGTAGAAAAATAAAAAAACAACCAATAATAACCTGCAAAAAAAAAATTTATTCATTGTAATTTAGTATAATCCTTTTTTTTTTATATGATTCATATCCATTTAAACATTTTAGATGGTAATATATAGTTTTTTTAGCATAAAATTTTCCTTCTATTAGATCTCCAATCATAAACACGAAACAATTCTTTAGCTGATTGCCATCAATTTTTTTTTTACAGGTTTCGCAAATTTTCTTTATAGGTTTCATATTATTAATTAAAAACAATTCGATAGTCACAATATTTGTAGTTTGCGAGTTATAAATACCAATAATTTTAAAATAAAAGTATAAATTCAAAGTTGAAATTTGCCTTCAATTGGATAATTACAATTTTAGAATGGAAATAGTATTTTCAACTAAATTTTTCATTTATGAATCTTTCCAAGCGATCCATTCCCGTTTTTATATTTTCAATCTCCGATGGATATGATAACCTTACATAACCTTCACCATTCGGACCGAATGAGATTCCTGGACATGTGGCAACAAATGCTTTATCAAGCAAATTAAGCGAAAATTCCATACTAGATACTTCAAGTTGTTTAATATTTGCAAATACATAGAAGGCGCCTTGAGGTTTGAGACATTTTATTCCTTTAATCTTGTTTAAACGATTAAAAATATAATCTCGACGTTCCTTATATATTCTGAGCATCTCTTTGGTTTCTTTTTCGCACTTAAGAGCATGAATAGCCGCTGATTGTGAGATCGAAGGAGCACAAATAAAAAAATTCTGCTGAATTTTTATCATTTCG
>CAZRIR010000351.1:0-3137 GCA_964600195.1 uncultured archaeon
CTTTTAGGACTTTAATTGATATTACATCTAAAGTCATATAAATCTAATTCTATTTTTTACATCAATTATTAATTGATATTAAAAGTTAATATAAAATAAAGAAACAAGCTAATGTAAACAAAAATTTATAAAGAAATGTGACTATTTAGGCTATATCTATCAGATTAGCTCATGAATAAAAAATAATTGGATATAGATCATATGGCGCTATCAACACTAGAAAACGTACAAGGATGGTTTACACTAATATTTGTTGTTATTTCTGTAATATTAGGAATTGTTATTAGTTTGAAGTATTTTAGTACGAAAAATAAACAGATGATATTAATTGGATTAACATGGATCGGATTAGTATCTCCTTATTTTGCTGATACAATTTCTTTTATAGTGATCAATTTTTTTGGTGGTTCTGCGCTTCCCGATGTTCCATATTTTTTCTTATCGAATTTTTTCTTGCCATTCGTCCATATAACCTGGCTCTATTTTATCGCCGATTTCTTATATAAAGAGCATAAAAAATCTATTATTATTATCGTTCTTATTGAATCAATCGCATTTGAGATAATATTCCTCTATCTCTTAATATTTGATCCTTCTACACTTGGAACTAGAGTTAGCACGTTTTATGTAAATTGGGAACTTATTGTGTTGCTCTATTTGCTCCTTTCTATAGCATTATTCTTAATAACAGGAATACTCTTCTCAAGAGTTTGTTTTAAATCAACTAGTAAAGAAATAAACCTAAAGGGGTATATATTAATAATAGCTTATTTATCGTTTACAGTTGGAGTTTCTTTAGATGTTATTTTTTCACCTCCTTTACAAACTGAATTAACTTTAGCAATATCTAGAATTATTTTGACAACAGCTGCCATTGAATTTTACTTAGGTTTTACCATGCCAATGTGGTTAAAAAATATGCTTTTAAAGAAATAAACAATATAATTTATTCGATATTATTAATTTCAATCTGAAATCTGTAATACTAAACGTTTTTTCACTCATTTTTTATCTTATGAAAAATCTCATTGATATAATACCCTCGTATTATCAGTATATTATATTAATTTTTGAAAAAATTCTTTTTCTTAAAAATTAATCATATCGAAATTACTGGTAGAAAATTTTGAGTTTTGGTAAAAATAAAATTTGCTTTTTAGGGGAAGCGGGTGTAGGAAAAACTTCATTAATATCCTTGCTGCGTGGGGAAATGGATGATTCTTCAAATGACCAAACAAAACCAACGATTGGTTTAGAGATTAAAACATCAAAAATTGGTGAAGCAAAATGCACGATTTGGGATTTAGCTGGTCAAAGGCGATTTAAAGCAATGTGGGATGATTTTTTAAAAAATTCCGGCTTAGCCGTCTTAGTCTGTGATTCGACTGAAAAAAATCTCGAAAAAACAAAGGAACTTTATAACAGGTATGCTAAACGTGTTGGTGCCAAGATGATTGCCATCGCAAATAAGCAAGACCTTCCGGGAGCATTGGGTGCTGAAATAGTTCAAGAAAAATTGGGAGGCATCCCTACTTATGAAATGAGTGCAATTAAGAAAGAATTATGCCAAAGAATGAGAGAAATTCTTGAATATGAGCTTTCTGCAGAATAAATGATCTCAAAATAAACGTCCAATTATATGTGCTAATCTGGTACATTCCGGTTGTTTGGAATCAACGCAAGTTTTCCTCAATAATAACCCAACTTCATTAATGGAAATACCAAAAGAATGAAAATATAATGTCGAGAAACCTCCGGCAGTTTTTATATCGGTCTGATATAAGTTTCCGGCATTGATGATGAGCTTGAACTTTTCTTTATAAGTATCTGGAAATTTTTTTATTAGCGCATTTTTTACTGATTCCAAGTTGATTTCTCGATCAATCACTGCTATTATTGGCTTTTTCACTTCCTGAAAAACGCGCTTCATGTCCATGATATTAAATCCCCCGAAGGTAATGGTGTCTGTAATGATATATTGCACATGTTTTTCTTTAAGCTTTATTAATTCTATTAACACGTCGGTTGAGTTATTACCATCAACATCAATTTCCCCTCTTACGGTATCAACCATTCTTACACCCTGACA
This sequence comes from uncultured archaeon, assembly GCA_964600195.1. Classification (GTDB taxonomy): domain Archaea; phylum Asgardarchaeota; class Lokiarchaeia; order Sigyniarchaeales; family SOKP01; genus FT1-020. Next base: position 2,090 of record CAZRIR010000351.1, read on the forward strand.
TACCACTCCTATCAACTGCGTCTTGGAAGCCTCAAATCCTTGATACATGGCATCATCGAATCCCATGACTATTGGATTATCTTTCATCTATTCAATTCTCCGGCAAGCATTTTTTTATCTTATTCAATAATTCCGTAAAAGCACCTGTAGCTCCTTCAATTTCTTTTCTCCTATCAAATAGGTCTCCGGATAATGTTTCTGTCAGGACATTGATGATTTCTTGTAATCCAATTTCATTTTTTAACCAAGCATATGCAACTATCGCCTCAACCGTATCTGCCATGTCATGAGCATCAGCTCTATTTTTTGCACAGTCCTTTAGACCGGCCTTTTTCAAAGCATTAGAAAGTATGTCCCTGCTAACCTTTCTCCCTGTCCTTACGATTGTATTATTCTTGTTCTTTTTTGTTATAAAAATCGATTTAGCAATAGAATATGCTAAATTAACGATACCATCTCCAATTTTTGCCAATCCTTTATCGGTACCGATAGCTTTTTTGGAGTTTTTTCTTGCTAAATCATTAATTAAAAATTCATAAGCCATTAAGTTTATTTGAAGCAAGAAAAGTTTTAAACTTTTAGCTATATTAAAAAGAGCGAAATGTTACATTAATTTTTGAAATGCTTTCTCAACCACTTTCACGTCTTCTCGGAGGGCATTGATGCATTTTTGAACGATTTCCTTTATTTCATGACCATTTTCTATTCTTATAAAAATTTTTGGTGGATCAATTCTATTTACTTTATAGGCTGCCGCATTTACCCCCTCAATGTTTAATAAATGCTTAACAAAGATATTGCAGAATCCATGTGATTGTCCCTCGACAATTAACTCATAATCATTTTCACTTTGAGTTTTAATTATACCAGGTTTAACATATTTATAATCTAGAACAACTGGTTCAAGTTCATCCTCAAAGACCTCCTCAAAATCCTCTTCTTCCAAATCAACATCCTTTGGAACGGGTTCTGGCACTTTAGGAGCTTCTTCGGGCTTTTTTTGGATGTCTGGAAACAGGCTATCATCTTCTAAGTCTTCAAAATCTTC
>CAZRIR010000352.1:0-3135 GCA_964600195.1 uncultured archaeon
ATGTCTATTATTGTTAAGAATACCAATCGCATCACTTAATTGATCAGCATATTGAGCAATATAACGAGCTGTGAATAAGCAACCCATACCATATTTTGCTGGATCACAATCTTTAGTAGGGACCATATCTTGGGCAACACCTATCCCTTGATCGCTCATGGCTGATGTTACACCAACAAATCCAGGACAGGTTATGCTCACGAAATTATGACCTGAATCTGGAGCATATTCCATCACAAGCATTTCATCGGAAAGAACATAAGTCGTAAATTGCCAATGCCTACCCATTATTGTATTTTCACCACTAGTAGATAACCCTTGTGCTACGTAGCCACTGCACGAAAGGAAGGAGAAAATATCCATGAGAGGAAGAAGATCTACAACTACAGGATAGCATAATCCAAGCAGGGCGTCCATCCCCATGTTTAATAAGAGGACATCTTCATAACTTACTGGATAACCTGCCGCTGTTGCTCCATCTGCTATACCACGACATTCATCCAAAAATTCTTGTGGAGCATATTGAGTATTATATTCCACCAAAGCTCTACAGAGAGCCATCCCTCTATCAAGTAAAGTATCCGTACTATGGTAAAACCAAGAACAATATTGTTGTAATGAACCACTTCTACCCCTATGTGGGATAACATCTTCGGGTATGACATCGCATAGACGGTTATAACTAAGCACTAAAAGAAGAACGAGATGTATCATTGTCCAATCTTGTCCCATCAAATCATATATTACTTGTATCATCCAATCTTCATTAGCTAAGTTAGAAACACTAATTGGATCAAGATACCCTTGCTGAAAACCCATTTCATATCCAGATCCCTCTAAATGCATTTTATATTTACCATCTGAAATTTCTGCCAAATATCCTTTTCCATCGGGAGAAACAGCTATGATATTGTCAGGTATTGTTTGTGCGGCAACTATATATATCGATGAAGCTGATACAAGCATTACACCTAGAATTGATGAGATTAATAAAACAATTTTAAATTTATTTCTAATCATCTTCTTAATTCACTTTTTTATTTCTTTAGTTTGTGAAAAAATTTTGAAATTATCCCAAAAAACAAACAATGGCTAATAAGTACACCTTGATTTTTTAATTTGTCAAATCAAAATACTTATTGAATAAATATGAAGATGGTCTTGCTTATAAATGTTTGATTCTGGACAGGATCATAGAATTTCGGATGATATTTAATAATTTCAATCAATATTATTTTATATCAAATGATATCAATTGATATCAAATTTCATTTTCTTCAATTAGATAGTTTAAAATCCTTTAAAGCATCCAAAAGTTTTGTTGATTTTTTAGCACTTAATATTAGTCTTTTTTTCGAACGAGTCATGCCTACATATAACAATTGACGATCTCTTGGAGAAATAAAAGAATCTACTTCAGGAATAATGATAGTTTCACATTCCAACCCTTTTGTTCCATGTATAGTGCCAATAACAACTCCCGGATTTGAAAAATTATGTTTCTCTAAATCACTCCAATTTATTTCATGTTGTCGAAGATGTTCAAATAATGGATGATTATATCCTCTTTTTACCATATTATGCTTGAATAGAATTAAGATTTCTTGAGATTCCTTTAAGAAACGGGATATTTTTTCGGTGATTTCTTCACATTCTTCTTTTTGGGTGTTTGAAATGATAATTTCTACCAAACCATTATTACCAAGAAATTCCTTGGTAGGAATGAATTCATCAAATTTGTTGAGCAAGTTCTTGATGAATACTGGAAGTGTTTCTTGCGCTATCCTTCCAATTTCGATAGGAGTCCTATAGGATTTTTCAAACCGTTTTACTCTTCCTCGTGCCTGAATGCCCACTTCTGACCATGTAAAACGTTTTCGAGCATAAATCCCTTGAATACCATCGCAGGTAATGAGCAAGGAATTAGTTTCGGGATTTAATGCAAGAATTATGGCATGGAACCAGTCCTTATCAAAATCTTGAGCTTCATCAATTAAAATCGCATCATAGACCATTTTTTTATCCGATAAATCTTTCATAGTATTTATTAATAATTTAGGAACAACGGTTTGGAAAAAATCATCGAATTTCCCCTCTCGTTCTGCTTTAAAACTTGCTTCTTCATATAATTGCGAAAATTCTGAATTAGTGCTCAGCATGTATTCTCGTGCCCATCCATGGAAGGTATTAATGGTTATATCCGCATCATAATCAAGAGGATTTAGTAATTGAAAAAGTTCTCTTTTCAGTAGTTTATTGTAGCATAAAATCAAGATTTTCCAGTCGGGATGTTTTAATGCCAAGGTTCTTGCACGAGCGATCAATAACACCGTTTTTCCACTTCCTGCAACACCAAATACCAATCGATGTCCATCTCCAAGCTTTCGAGCCATCTTTTCTTGCTCTTGGTCCAATAATTTTATTTGATCCTCAACATTAAAAAATTTTGACAAGTCTGCTTGCTTTCGAGAAGGTAGTCGACAAGTTGGAATTATATTTCCCCGCAATAAGTTAAAATTTTGTTCACTTATAATGAAATTTAAAGGTAAGATATCCCCGAGAAATTGCTCGAATTTAATATACCTAGTAAGAGTCTCTTTATAACACACGTGTATTTTATCAGGAGTCATTTTTTTTATTTCCTCGATAATCATATCTTGTTCGGAAATTTTGCTGAAAACAACAACCTGACATATCGGTATTTTGATATCGCTTGGAAATTGACAAAAATTAACTCGATTTTTGATTGCACGCCAATATTGATATACTTGATCAAAGGGATTCTTTTTTATATCTTCTTCGAAGCCTTCCCAAGGTCCCGTCTTACTTACTCCTTTTAGATTACCTGATACAAAATCTTTTATCTCAACAATCAAAACACCAAATTTGGGAGATAGGAGGATAAAATCAGGACGCAAGCCCCCGATATAGGGTTCGACATATCCAATCACGTGCGGATTGTTTTCAATAAAAGTCTCAATCCGTTTATAGAAGGATTTTTCACCGAGAGTGGCGTTTGGTGGAGGTTTATTGAGCATTATGGGAAGTGCTTTAAATTGATAATTAGCTAATGAAAAATGATTTTAGCGTATCTATAAAAAATAGAGTGATATTTAGATGGTTATGATTTAAACT
>CAZRIR010000353.1:0-3126 GCA_964600195.1 uncultured archaeon
CATTGGGATAATATTCATTCAATTAGCACATAAAACATTATTTAAAGATAATAAACCTTCAGATACGCTATTAATGCAGGGAATTCTTCGACACGTGCGTAATCCAATGTATTTAGGTATTATGTTATTCTATATTTCCATTCTTTTTCTTTCAATATCAGCAATTAGCATTATTTTTTTCATATTTGCCTTTATAGTCTACAATAAAATGGTAAATTATGAAGAAAATATATTAGAAAAGAAATTTGGGAAAGAATATATAGAATACCAAAAAAAAGTGCCTAAATGGATTCCAAGCTTAAAAAAAAGCCTTTAAATGATTTAGTTTTAATATATTGTCTCATTGAGTATAATTTACACTCTGAATAAGGATTATTAATGGTTCATGCTTTAGAAATACAAATTTTAAAAAAAGTGCATCATTTTTCATTCTTGATTTTCTTGTAAAAATCCATGAGGATTTGTTGTCTCTCTTCTGCAAGGACTTTAGATTCGTTTAAATATAAATCCCGTTTTAAATCCAATATCTTATCTTCCATGTGTTTTATAACTGTATCGATACCATTATGATGTTTTACAGTAAATGCTATAGTTCTGTATAAACCTATGGCACCCATTGCATCTAATTTATCCGCATCCGATAAAATTTTGGCTTCAAGGGTTTTTGGTTTAACATCATTCGAGAAGGAATGAGCTCTTATGCAATGAATGACTTGTTCTATTTCATTTTTTGATATAACCTCTTGAAAAGATTTTAAAAAATTTGTAGCGATTTCTGCTGAAAGTTCAGCATGATGTTTACCCCTCGAATCATTCATCTCATTAATTCGGCCGATATCGTGAAGAAGTGCAGAGATCTTTAGAATTCTCATGTTTGCGTTCATTTGAATTCCTAGATCAACACAAGTCTTAAAAACTCGTTCAACATGAGGGTAACCATGAATATCGTCTTGATCAGAGTTTTCGGAAGAGAACCTTTTTACTATTAAGATAAAATCATGATCATCCATTTTTGTTTTCTCCATTCTAATTGAAATTTTTACATTTTAAGAATTAGTTTAAAAGATGTATTTAGATTTTTAGAATTATAATAAAATTTTTGTTGTAGTCATTATCCTGAGATTCCCTTTAGACCAAAATTTATGGCATTTTCAACAAGTATATCAACATCTTCTTTAAATTCTGTAAGACACCACCAATGAACTAACTCCAATAAGGTCCCAACCCACATTCTAGAGAGTTTTACAACATCATTATCTTTTAATTCTTGCTTTCCTTTAAGTTTTAAAATTATTGTTTCAAATTCTTTACACCATTCATCTACAAAATGATTTTTCATTGATGCAAATTTCTTGTTAATTCCTCCCAGCTGCTCAAGAAAAATCATATTGAAATGTTTTCTTTTCCTAAACATCATAGCATAATCTTTAAATAGGCGCCGTAAATCTGAAATGGATGGGTTTTGTTTAGTGCTGACTATTTTTAATCTTTCCATGAAGAGCTCAAAATATTTCCAATAGACTCCTTCAAGCAAGTCCTCTTTATTCTTATAATAGAAATAAAAACCTCCCACGGATGTTCCTGCTCTTTCAGCAATATCTAAAATTCTTGTATCATTATAACCTTTCTCATCAAAAACTTGAAGTGAGGCCATTAAAAATAGATTTTTTTTAGCTTTTTTTATTCTTTCCCTTTTTTCAGCCCAAAGCACGCTTTTTGTTTTTTTTCTAAGGTGATTACTCATTCTTGGAATTCCTCAAAACTATTAAATTAGATAACTTGCTCATTATTTGCTTATTTTTGGTTCTATATAAATTGTTATCTTTTATAAGTATCAGAACAAAAAAAATATAAGCTAAAATTTAAAAAATTGATAAGAGTTTAAACAAAAAGTTCGGAAGAGAAGTGATCAGATTCCTTTTTTTTCATAATTTTACTAATTGCACCAATAAAATCTTCAAAATTAATGATAGTCTTATCTTTTCTTATGGCGAACATTCCTGCTTCAGTACAAATTGCTTTAATATCAGCACCAGTGGTTCCCTCAGTCATTTTCACTAATGTTTTAATACTGATATCATCTTCGATGTTTAGATTTCTCATGTGAATCGTAAATATGGATTTTCGAGCTATTTCATTAGGAATGGGAACTTCGATGATTCTATCAAATCTACCAGGTCTTAGTATCGCTCTGTCTAAAATATCAATTCTATTAGTCGCTCCAATAATTTTTACATCTCCCCTATTATCAAATCCATCTAATTCACTCAATAATTGCATTAAAGTCCTCTGGACTTCTCTATCTCCAGATGTTGCTTCTTCCATTCGTTCTCCAGCAATAGCATCGAGTTCATCAATCAATAAAATGGTAGGTGCTTTATTTCGAGCCATTTCAAATATCTCACGAACATACCTTGCACCTTCTCCTATGAATTTTTGGACTAATTCCGAAGCAATGACCCGTATAAACGTTGTATTCGTCTCATGGGCAACCGCTTTTGCTAGTAAAGTTTTGCCCGTTCCAGGAGGTCCATGTAATAAGACCCCTTTAGGAGGGTCAATCCCGATTCTACTATACAATTCCGGTTTTAACAAGGGTAATTCAACGGTTTCTCTAATTTCTTGAATTTGATCATCCAAACCTCCAATATCACTATAAGAAATGTCAGGCACCTTATCTTGAAGTTCCATTCCTTTTACGAAGGGATCTATGTTTGAAGGAAGAATATCAAGAATAGAATAATCTCGTTGACTTAAAGATACTTCCATGCCTGAATGGAATTTCTCATTTTTTTTGTCTTTATGGACCTTTACAACATAATCAGGACCGGTGGAGCTTTTAATGATGATTCTCTCATTAGTTTCGTCTAAAACATCAATTACAGTTCCTGTAATCTGTGCGGGTTCATTAAGGATAGTTAATTCATCTCTTAACCCAAATACTTCCTTTTCTAACTTTTTTCTCGTGTTTTCTAATAATTGAATTTCAGTTTCGAGATTACGGAGTCTTTTTTCAAGATGCTTGTTATAACTCGATAAATATTCTTCATTTTTAAGATCCCGTTTCTTTCCTTGATCAGAGGGTGTCGATTCCATTTTTTATTTCGCATGAAAATTTTATCTATG
>CAZRIR010000354.1:0-3126 GCA_964600195.1 uncultured archaeon
TTTTGTATCCGTAATGCATGATGAACTTAATGAATTTTATAATACCTTTTCTCAAAATGGCGTGATTATTTCTCCATATGATTTTGAATTGTATGGACACTGGTGGATGGAAGGGATTCCCTGGTTGAAAAAAGTTTTTGAAATAATTTATGACAATAAAGAAATTGAAATGATCACGATTAGTGATTACATTTCCAAATATAAAGAAACATTTTCGACCATTGGAATGCAGCGAAGTAGTTGGGGTGAAGGAGGTCAATTTCAAGTATGGAAAAATCCTGAACACGGTTGGATTTGGCCTTATATTAACTCATCAATAAAGGATTTTGAAAAGGTATTATCTTTAAACCATGATCTGGATGAGTGGGGTCAAAGAGTATTGAAACAAACTGCCAGAGAGTTATTATTGATGGAAGGTAGCGATTGGCCCTTTCTACTTTACACAAAACAGGCAAAGGAATATGCGAATAAAAGATTTCATGACCATCATCAACGATTTAATAAACTTCTATGGGCCGCTAAAAATCCTGGTGAAAAAAATCGAATTTCGCTAGACGAACTTGAAAATATTGAAATGATAGATTCTTGTTTTCAAGATATTAATCTTCATTATTTCAAAAAGATTAATTAATCTATTTATCTATATTATCAATAAAATATAATTTGAGATTTTAAGGACATTATTTCATGTTAGAAAAATTATTTATTAAGCAACATCGGTGGGAAATGACAAAATGGATGAAAAAAAACAAGGAATCCTATTCTGATGATTACCTTTTTTTTAGAATCTTTTTATTCCTAAATTATATTGGTGTTATAATTGGGCTCGTAGGAGTAGTATTCATGATTTTATTTTTTACTGGAGTGCTCTTAAATTATTCCATTCTAATACTATGGTTAAGTGTGCTTTTAGGAGGTCTAAGTTTAGCATGGATAGGAAATAGAATGCAATTACCATTTCTTCATAAATTTCTATTTAAATACATAAATGATCAGTCAATTTCAGTAGATTTTAATGTAAATGAGTGGATATATCACCAAAGGTATCTATCCACTAAAGCATATAAATATGGTTTAATTATTTCTTTAATTGCATATTTACCTCTAATTACGTTATTCAGCTTGATCCTGGGTCTATTAATAAATTTATTTATCGCATTTTTGATCACCTATCTTCTTTTGGGCATAATTTTTCTTACAAATCTACCCTTCTTATATGTAAATCCCAATCGCTATTATTTTTTAAACTTCAATGAACCACTGATAGTACTTTATGGCATCGTCACTTCTGTTTCACTAGCTATCATAACAAAGAATCCACTTTCTTATTTTTTCATAATTATTATACCAGGGTTGTATTGGCTCATATTTTTAGGAATTTGGAAAAAGTTCATAGCTATCGCTGAAAACGACGTTCAAGAAACTCTTTTAGCAGATATAAGTGATTATTTAAACATTGAGAATGAGATAATTTTAAAATATTGGAAATGGATACAATCTCGACGATATTTAATAACAGATTTATTCCAATCGGGTAAAATGAAAGATTTTGAATTAATTGAAAATAAAATTATAAAAAAGAAATAAAATATGAAAAAAAAAAAGGATTTAAGACATGTTCTCGGTTGATATTTGAAATGATTGTTCGATCCTAATCTTCAAATTCTTCCCATTCACCATCATTTAGATCTTCATCGGAATCATCATCAGAATCTCTAATTTCATCCGAATATCGATCCCAAAAATCTTCTTCCTTACCTCTCTTCGGTCCATATATATCTAATTTGGCCACGATCTACTCCCTTGCTTTACAAGTAATTAAATATTACATGAACTTGTTCTTAATTTAAATATTAAAAAAAGAATATTTAAATATTTTCATCCAAAATGAAGGCCATTCGTAATGTATAATGAACTAATTTCAATATTTTAACACAAAATATATCCTTTTTCAGCTTTTTTGACTATTCCATTCTTAAGGAATTTTTCAAAGTGTTTTTGAAGCATGATCTTTTCCGCAACATGTAAATATTCGGAAAATACATCATTGTATGAATGATAAATGATATTCTTGTGAGTTAAATCATTAAGATTGATAGGTTTTTTTTCAGGAATACATTGAAGAATTTTCTTCTCTCTTCTATCGATTATTAATTTATATTTATTTAAACTCTCCTTTACATGTTTTCTTCCTTCGATCATTCCATTATGACCAGTTATTGCAATATCAATATCCAATTTTAATAAATTACCGATAGATTCCTCAAATTGTAAAAGATTGCTGTCCAGTCCGCCATACCAGGGACCAAAGGAAGATAAATCTATATCCGCAAGGAAAGCTATTTTGGAATCCGTTTCATAAAAGCAGCAATGACCTGCGGTATGTCCTGGAGAATGGATTACTTTCAAGCGATGTGAATATCCAATTTTTAGTATATCTTCATCCTTAAAAACTTGATTTACCAAAGTATCTTGTATTTTAATTATTTCATATAAATATTTCTTAAAGAATGGTTCTGAAGGGGTATTTTCAATGGCATAATAATCTACAAATTTTTTAGAATCCATGATAACTTCTTTATCTAATGGATGGCAAGAAAAGTCTGCATCTCCTAGAAGGGACGAATCTCTGCAGTGGTCTTCATGCCAGTGGCTAAATAATACATTATTTACTTGAAATTCTTTCTGTAACCGCCGAAGATGCTTTCGTGATACACCCGTATCAATCAGGTAATCCTTAACTAATAATGAATTAGAAAATGGGAGCTTTCCATTTCTCTCTCCCCTTATAAAGTAAATGTCATCTGCTAAGGGAATGATAAATTCATTCATCATATTTAATGATATTAAAGTAATTCAAAAACTGTAATTAACGCAATTTGATAAATTTATTGAGAATTAAAATAAAATTCGAACCTTCTTTATAACTTCCCTTTATTCGATCTTGGACTTCAATGATTCCGCCATATCCTTCAATTATGGATTTTACAAGAGAGAGTCCGATTCCCATCCCTCCCAGGCTCATGTCATGGGCAAAACCCCTCTCGAATATCTTCTTTTTTTTCTTATCCTCTATCCCTTTGCCATTATCCATGAATTCTATTTTAATCCAAGAAGAGTCTTCAT
>CAZRIR010000355.1:0-3103 GCA_964600195.1 uncultured archaeon
GATTTTAAATTTATTTATAATTAAAAGATGTCATCAACCTTGTAATGAAGTTCGACAATACCATCAAGGACGTCAAAAGTACACCTTTTTTCACTAATCCATTCTTTTCCAAAACGTGAAATATATTTTTGCTTATCAAATTTATCATTAGATATTATATACGCATCCATTCTTTTTGCGTGTTGCAAGATGAAGTCATCTGCTTCCACTTTAGCTGGCGTGGGCTTGGCTAATCCTTTATCAACCATGTCTAATAATCCTTTTTTATCATCAATTGAATATTTCAAGGAAGGATCGTATAAGATATATACCTTATTAGCTCCTTTTTCTAATAATTGATGTCTTACTTGCCAAATCTGATCCAAGCTATCTTTTTGATTAGATCTAATATCTGCTCGAGCTACATTTGCTCCATCTATGATAAAGATTAGATCTTTCTTAGCATTAGGAATGAATTCTTTTTTGTTCAAAGTTGATATTTTTTCGATGCTTAATTTTGTGGAATTTTTGAAATTTATTTCAATATCTCCAATTAAGTTTGATAAATCATTTTTAAATCCAGAATATTCTATATTATTTGATCCAGAACGGACTATATTATATTTTTGTGGGGAACCAAACACTTTCGTTTCAATTTCATATAGAATGCCTGTTATGGAATCTGAAATTTCTTGAAATGAAAGGGATACTTTTTGATTCATTGATGACTCCATTCCATTCTGGATCAATGCAGGCTTGGGGTGCAGTATTTTTTCTGAATCTAATTTTAAGATATTATTAATATCATTCTTTGGGATATCAAGATTTATAAATAAGTCTATAAATTCCTGTTTAAGTTCTGAATCTAAGGTTTTATTTGAATGTTTCATTTTAACCCATTCTTTCAAGAAATCCTTAGATAATCCATCTTTCCAATGATGATCTCGTAAATATCCATAGAGATTTTGGGGGAAATACAGTTGTTCTAATTCTAAATTGGCAGGATTTACATATTTTTCGCGATAATCATATAGGGAAAGGATGAATTCCTTGGCCAGAACCCGGTTTTTTTTAACTATTTTTTCATATTCATCAGAAAAGGGAGAATTATTTTTAGAAATGTGAGGTAATGGATGGGGGCTATAATAATTATCAAGATCAACTTCAGGTAAGTTAATATCAAAATAGATCTCAATAAATGCTAAGATCTTTCTCCAATATTTAATAGGATAATCGCCCAATATGCTATAAATTGACTTAATCGTTCCCGTCTCCACGTACTCCTTAAAAATTCTGGTGGCAATTACCTTGATTTTCTGGATGTTATCGAAGAGCGACTCTTGATCTTTCGAGATGGTAATGAGATGTTTTTCAAATTCAAGATTTACATTGTTAAATTCATAATTGAGAAAATTTTTAGTTTTCTTATTGTAAAAAATGAAGCTTTCACCATTAGCCAGTGATCCAATATTCTCGTTTGCATTTAAAATGCACCGGATCCCTTCAATTTTCATGATTTCTTTAACTTTATCACCATCAAGATTATAGATGAGAAATAGGTTAGGATTTTGGGAATAGGAGTTAATTGTCTCACCTTCAATGATCTCTCGCATGTTATAGAGTGCCGTTGATTCTATGTCAATGATTGTATGCCCGACCGTAAAAGATTCCAAGGCGTGAAGATGCTTAAGGTCTATATATGGAAATATTACTAAATTTTTCTGTTGGAAAAACAATATATTTAAGAATTCCGGTTGCAAAAAGTCCGTTCCTACATCCACTTGCACTTTTCCTCCTTCTCAATTTTGAATTCAATCGCTAAAAAAAGAATTCTAGATATAATGCTGTCTGAAATAGCTAAAAATGACATCGATCATGAGATCCTCAAAACAAAGAACGATATTATCTCCTTCTAAGGCATTGGTTGGATAAACAACCAAGCTACTATCGGGATATTGAACGTCTGTTGGAAGGCCCAATTGCCTTTTAAAATCTGACATCTTCACCGCATTAATGAGATCTCTCTTGTTCAATTGAATGACGAATGGAACCCGATTCTTGTCTGCAAAACTTATGAGCTCTCGAAAGCTTCGCTTGTTTTGCTCCATTTTCTCTGGTTCCGAATCGCCCACAAACACGATTCCATCAGCTCCATCTAAAACATATTCTCTAGTGGAGAGGAAGCGTTCCTGACCCGTGCAAGTAACCACTTGGATAATGATCCTATAATCCTGTTCGGCAAACCTGAAATCAAAGGATAAAAATAAAGAATCTTGCCATAATGTCCGACCATCAGTGGTTTCTATTGAGAATCCATTAGAAATTTTTGTAAGACCAAATTTTTCTCGCAATCGAAAGAAATTGGTAGTTTTCCCCGATTCTCCTGGACCCCAATACACGATTTTGAACTGGATGAGCTGATCTGGATTGCCTTTTTTTAAACTCTTGGTTGCAACATTTTTCTTTTTTTCAATTTCATCTGATTTGACAATCAATGTGAATCACCCTTCATGAAATCGTGCCAATCTTGTCTTTAAAGATTTCTTTTTTCATTTTCTTGATGTGTTCCTTTAGCTCGCGCTCAGTCATCTTCAAGGTACTTTTGATAGAACCACTTTTCTGGATCAATTGCTTGATTCTCTGTGCGAATCGAATCATTTGAAGGTTTATAACACCAATATTGACATTTTTATCGGTAAGGAGCACGATGAGGATTTCCCTATTACCTTTCTTGTTCAAGGATACGGTCCCAATGGACTTGACATAGAGCATCATATTGTTGTAGATGATAGATGCTCTTTCGAGTGCTTCAGCTTCAAAGAAGTCCTGTCCCTGCCTCGCCACGCCATATAAAGCAGCCCCAATGGAGCTAAGATCCCAATAATTTAACTTACTATCAAATCGGGAATCAACGGCGATGATTTTGGCATCTTGATCGATGGCAATGATCCCGTAAATATATCCTTTTCTCGTGAGAATGCCATATTGCATTTTCAGCTCATCAAGCACCTTGGAGATCTCGTTTTTATATAATACTTTTGGTATGGTATTCATCATTTTAGGTTAAAATCATAATTATTTTATTTTTTGAATGAACAGCAATTGAGTCTATTTAAAGAAAAAA
>CAZRIR010000356.1:0-3103 GCA_964600195.1 uncultured archaeon
GACATAATTCAAGTAGATATAAATAAAAAGGATGAACTCAAATTCGATAAAATTTCTTGAAATTCATCCTAAATTTTTTAAAATCAATTATTATCAGGAATGCTGAATCTTAAAAATACTACATTCTAAATATCTTAATTTTTAAAATCACAAGCCAAATTATAAATTACTACAATTTTTGCACTAATGATAATTTAAATATATGAATCTCTATATATCTAATATAAGTGATTACAAAATTTAGTTACAAATTAAACAAAATTGGATAGCTTATGGCAAAAGTAATACAAGATCTATGGATTTTGACAGACACGGGAGTAGTGTTATATCATAGAACATTTGACACTCATTTAAGTGAACAATTATTTGGTGGTCTCATGTCTGCTTTAAACACTTTTGCAGAGACTATTGTTGAAGGAGGTTTATCAAGTTTTGAACTCAGCAATAAACGCTTTAATCTATTGAAAAAAGAGGGTTTATTTTTTGTCTCAAATTGTGATAAAAAGCATAAAGAGAAAAAAATTATTCCCGAATTACAAAAAGTAGCAGATAAATTTACAAAGAGATTCCCGGAGGATTTTTTTCAACATTGGGACAATGATGTTTCCATATTCCAAAAATTTGAGGAACAAATCGGAGATCAGCTGGAAGATCCAATTAAAAAGTTCTGGAATGGATTTTAAGGATTCTCAGGAAGTTACCTATTTTTCCTAACATTATCATATATATTGAAAATATTCCCTCTAATTCAAAAGATCTATCAAAATTAATATGTTAAATAATATATTAATCATCTTGATCTCCCAAGATAAGGCATTGCATGTTTATATCTACTAAGAATAAAACGTGCAATGACAATTCTTTGAATTTCTGAAGTTCCTTCATAAATTTGATACAACTTAGCATCACGAAATAATTTTTCTACGGGATAAGTTCTTAGATATCCATAACCACCAAAAATTTGAATCGCCTCAGTAGTAACTTTCATTGCAACATCTGATGCAAATGCTTTTGCAATTGATGAACTCAAATTGCTATCTTTTCCATGATCTGATTCCCAAGCCGCTTTATACGTAAGAAGTCTGGCTGCTTCAATGTCTTTATACATGTCAGCAATCTTAAACTGTATGGCTTGATATTTTTCAATCGGTCGTCCAAAAACTTCTCTCTTTTTAGCATAATCAATAGCATATTCCATGGCAGAACGCGCACAACCAATGGAAAACGCTCCAATTGCGGGTCTTGTAAAAGCAAAAGTTAGCATTGCTAAAAAGAAACCTCTTCCAGGTTTTGCTAAAACATTTTCTTTTTTAATTCTTACATTTTTTAATCCCACCGAAACTGTATTTGAAGCTCTCTGACCCAATTTAGGTATGTGCTTTCCTAATCTTACACCTTCGGTATCAGTTGGAACAATAAATGCTCCTATTCCTTTATATCCTTTTTCAGGGTCAACTGTCGCAAATACACTAATATAATCGGCAAAACCTCCATTTGTAATCCAAAATTTAGTCCCATTTAATATATAGTCGTCTCCATCTTTTTTTGCCAAGCATTTCATGTTAGCAACATCAGATCCCATGCTGGGTTCCGAAGTTGCAAAAGCAATCAATTTAAATTCATTTAGTAATTCTGAAAAAATTCTTTTTTTCTGCTCTTCATTTCCTCCAAGAACAACAGGCATCATTCCCAAATTATTATCAAAAAGAGATGTCGCAATTCCTGGGCAAGCGGATGCAATTTCTTCAACAACCAAACATGAATCTAAGACACCATAACCCGGACCACCATAATTTTTTGGAATAGCTAAATTTATTAGATCCTGTTCATGAGCTTTTTTAAGGACATCCAAAGGAAATTCTTCAGATTCATCATATTTTTTTGAAGCTGGGAGAACAACATTTATTGCGAATTCTCTTGCTTTTTTCTGGAGCGCAATTTGTTCCTTCGTTAAAGTAAAATCCAATATAAAATAAACCTCCTCTATTATTTAAGTTGTATCAATTATAAATTTGTTTTAAATCTCATTTATTTTATTTTTATCGCAAATTTTGTAATAACATTAAAATCATACCAAATTTACTTAGTAACAAGATTATTTTTATATTCATGCGAATGTAGTTATAAACTTGAGGCTTATTGTTTATAATCTAATTTTGATTGGCAATGAAATTCTATTCAAAAACATAAATAACAATTATTGGTAAATTTTAGGGTTGATTGTAAGTTCGATGATTGAATCCCGTTATATCTCAACAAAATCATTCAATATAATTTTTCAATTTTTTTCGCTAATTTTTTTACATTTTTGTGAAAAACTAAATCAATATTTATAAATTTATAAAGATTCAAATCTAATAATCAGATTAGTTATGTTTAGTAAATATTTTATAATTGTCATCCTTCAATTTTTTAAATCTGATTCAAATAAGAGTTCTAAGCTCTGGAGTTAATGATATTGAATCAAGACCAAATCTATCAAGCATTGTGTGAAATATACGGAGCAAAAAGGATATCCAATCGTGAAGAAAATTTAAAAAAATATTCGAAAGATCTAAGCTTATTGTCAGGAAAGTCGCCAATATGCATAGCATGGCCATCTAAATCAATAGATATTGAAAAAACGATTAAACTAGCAAATCAATTAAAATTCTCAATTATTCCCGTTAGTTCAAAAAAGGATTCAAGACAAAATGGAAATACAATTCCTCGTAAAGACAATACCGTGATTATAAATTTATCTAAGATGGATAAAATCATTGATATCGACACTAAAAACCGAGTTTTAATGGTTGAACCAGGAGTTACTTATGGTAAATTAATTCCAATCTTAAAAAAAAAGGGATTGCGACTTTCAATACCTTTATTACCGTTAAAATCCAAGTCCGTGCTTTCTTGTGTTCTTGAAAGAGAACCAACAACGATTCCTCGATACATGTGGGACAGTTCAGATCCTTTATTATGTACTGAAGTGATATTTGGTACGGGAGACTTTTTTAGAACGGGAACTGCCGCAGGTCCAGGAACCATCAAGCAGCAGAAAAAAGCGGGGCAAGCTCAAGCAAATCCCATGGGTCCGACGCAATTTAGTCCATATCGAGTC
>CAZRIR010000357.1:0-3102 GCA_964600195.1 uncultured archaeon
GTGATAAAAAAGAAATGACATCAAAAAACCTTAAAAATTTAATGCGTTATAAATAGTAATTAATCCGGATATCTTAGATATTTATAGACCATGATAGCTTATCTTTTTTGTCAAAAGAAGATCTATAACACTTAAAAGCATGGAAAAAGTATATATTATTCATTCATAAATACAATATTACCGTTGAGCTAATCTTCGTGAAATTGATCTGGGTAATTTGATAATATTTTTGAGGAAATAAGTAATTGATAATAATTGATTATCTTTCAGATTTACTTGCTGAAAAACTTCAAATTAGTGTTCCCGCTATAAGAGGATTGATAAAATTATCGATTAAAGATCAATGTGGACCCTTTAAAGATATTTCTCAAACTAGTTATGACGATATAAAGAATTCGATCCAAATAGCATTAAAAAACAGATTATTGAAACTTAACATCGATAATGCACAAGAATTAATAGACTTATTATTATCTGAACTGAAAAAGAATCAATCCTTAATAACCATGGATCGATTTTAGTATGTTGATTAATAAGAAAGTATGTTTTTATGCTTTAATTTGATTTTTTAGTATTGATATGATCATTATTCTTCATAAAGAACAGAGGAACGTGTCAATTTAAAAAAATAATTATATAAATAAAGTATTATTGATCCTTGTTATATAATTTAGGTGTTGAAAAAATTGACTATTATCGCGGAATTAACATATGATCATCAAGATATGTCCCGTGGATATACCAATCGAACTTTATATATAAATCTCACTACAAACGAAATAAAAATTAAGCCTGTTTCCGAAGAAATGAAAAAGAAGTTTATTGGGGGAAGAGGATTCGATTTATGGCTTATGTGGAATTCATTACCTAAAAATAAGATTGTCAATTGGGATGATGAGGAAAATGAGATTTGTATTGCAACAGGACCATTAGGGGCATCAACATATTATCCTGGAGGAGGAAAATCCATTATAACCTCAATATCTCCTCTAACAGGAATTGTTATTGATTCAAACGTAGGTGGTCATTTTGGACCCTATTCAAAATATGCGGGATTTGATGCCATTGAAATACAAGGAAAGGCGAATCAGGAAGTTATTATTTTTATAAATGGTAAAGATCATGTAATTCAAATTGAAACTGTAGAACCCTCCGATAATTTATCTAATTTTTCTCATGAACTTAACCAGCAATTGACTGAAAAATATGCTAAAAAACCCAGCGAAAAAGAAAAACAACTAATATCTGTTGTAACAACAGGGATTGGTGCAAGAAAATCACGTTGGGGGATGTTAAATTTTTCATTTTACAAATTAAAAAGAAAATGGGCGTCATGCAAACAAGCTGGACGAGGAGGAATTGGTACGGTTTTTGCCGATAAAAATATCAAGGCTCTTGTATGTCGAGCCCCTCCTTATGACGTGAGGAAAAATGCCCCCGCGGATCATGAAAAATTATTGGAGATTGGTAGAAAACATAATAAAGAAATAATCACTTATGACCCATCAATGAACCAAATGAGGTTTGTAGGCACGGGATATTTACCCGATATCATGAACATGACGGATTTGCTTCCTACTGAGAATTTTCGATTTGGACATCATCCTGAGATTTCTGGAAAGGACATTCCCTTTGGAAGACAAACATGGCTTGAAATTTTTGGAGATTATACAGGAAAGGGAGCAGATGGATGTTGGCATGGATGTTCCATAAGTTGTTCTCATTGGGTAAGTGACTATGAAGTCATGACTGGTCCTTTTAAAGGACAAAAAGTCATAGTAGACGGTCCAGAATATGAAACTATTGCGGGATGTGGTTCAAATTGGGGTGTTTGGGAACCAAGATGGGTATTAGAAGCAAATTTCTATTGTGATACCTATGGTTTAGATACGATTAGCACGGGAACGGGAATTGCTTTTGTAATGGAATGCTATGAGGAAGGTATCATTAATAAAGAAATAACGGGAGGGCTTGAGTTGAATTTTGGAAACGCGGAATCTGCACTTGAGTTAATCCATCAAATTGGAAGGGGGGAAGGGTTTGGACTTATTGTTGGCCAAGGAATAAAGCGCTTGAAGCAGATTTTTGCCGAAGAATATGGTGGTAATCCCCAATTACTTCAAGATATTGGGATGGAACATAAAGGTTTAGAATTTTCCGAATATGTCACCAAAGAGTCATTGACTCAACAAGGAGGCTATGGATTCACGAACAAGGGGCCTCAACATGATGAAGCTTGGCTAATTTTTGAGGATGTCGTTCGTCATTCAATTCCAACTTTTGAAGATAAAGCTAAAGCACTTTATTGGTTCCCATTATGGAGAACATGGTTCGGACTGGTAGGATTGTGTAAATTAGGATGGAACGATGTTCCTCCTCCAAGTAATTACGACTTACCAATAAAAATGGCCGGAGAATTGATTCAAGCCAAAATTCCTAAACACGTTCAATGGTATGCGGATTATTTTTCCGCCGTCACGGGGATCCAATCAACTCCTGATGACCTTATTAGAATGTCTGAAAGAGTGTATAATTTTCAGAGAATTTTCAACATTCGCCAAGGAAAGGGCCTCCGAGAACAAGATTCTAACTTGCCTTATCGTGCAATGGGTCCCGTAACTAAAGTAGAATATGAAAGTCGTGATGAGAGATATGATGAACAATTAAGGGGGCTAGATGTGGATATCTCTGAAAAATCAACGGAAGAAAAAATGGCTGTTCTTAGGAAATATCGAGAAATCCAATATTTTAAGTTACAGGAAGCGGTCTACGAAAGACGTGGATGGAATGCATTTGGTTGTCCAAAAATAGAATTGGTTAAAGATCTTGGCATTGATTATGATGATGTTGTCCATGTCATAAAGCCATATCAATAAAAAACCAATTTTATCTCATCACACTAAATAAAGCACTATTTTTAACTATTAATGATGTTTTTTACTCTATATGATTATATTTAAACGTGGTAAGGTTTGTAACGGAGTATATTGAACGAGATAGAAAGTATTTTTCTCAAATAAGCATCGCATAATTAAAGCTCATGAATATTATCTTTTTCTTGTTTAAAATAGATTTAAATAAGATTAGTAATATCTAATTTAA
>CAZRIR010000358.1:0-3102 GCA_964600195.1 uncultured archaeon
TATTTTTCTGCCGTTTTTGATCCTATACCTGGGATTGTTTTGAGAGATTCTATCGGAGTGGATGCCAGCTCGGCAATGGAATGGATGCCATTGTGGCATAATAATTGGGCTCCTTTTGCCCCAACCCCACTTAACATCTCGAGATTGCTTTTTGACCTTTTTTTAATCATTGCCACTTTTTTAGATTTTATCGATTCTATTTCAGCGGGGAGATTTCCTTCGACCTGCAGTTTGCATCACCTTTTTTTGTGAAATTGTGATATGAATTTTACCATCATTTTATTCGAATTAATGATGTTATTTCTTGTTTTTATTTAAAAGAAAAAAGAAAAATTTAGCTTTATTGTTGAGAATTTTTCACCACTTTTTGATGATCAGATAGAAATCAGGAATTGACCTTGCGTCAATAATTGATAATAACATATCAAAAATACTAAGAACTTAGGAAGTAAGATGAATTAACAATGACGCGAATTTGGTTCCCAAATGACCATATCACCAGGAGTGTTTAAATTGGAAACTTTTCTTCTTTAAAATTCATACATGAATTTTGTAAAGAAAAATGACATTCAGATGTTTTTGTTAATAATACATCAAAAATGAATACTTCAGGAGATCAAATTTCTCGATCTTATAGGTTTGAAATGACACATCATTATCAGAGGCCATTGGTGTTTTTAACACGTAATTGATCTCTGGAAAATAAAAATTAGCATAAAATATTCCATCTTTCTTGTCATAATCAACATGTTTTCTTAAAATTTCCTCATTAGAATCTTGTTTTTCAAGGATCAAGCTCATTTTTTGGTATCAACCTTATTTATAGTATTTATTACTTGTGTAATATACATTTTTGGAAATAATTAACATTGATGATAATGAAATATAAGCTATTTTGTAAAAATGGCATGGAGCAAGAAAAAAATCATGTAATTTCCTGATAAAAAATCAAATGTATTAAAACTCATTGCCTAAGTGCTGATATGACTAAACGAGATGATTTTGACAGGAAAGATTAAGGATTTTATCCTATTTCAACCATTATTCTTTTATAATAATGAAATTTTTCTTAAAATGAGTTTATAATTTTTTCTTTATTATTCTCGGTACTATGTGTATTGTAGTTTATGAATGTTGCATCTGATAGA
This sequence comes from uncultured archaeon, assembly GCA_964600195.1. Taxonomy (GTDB): domain Archaea; phylum Asgardarchaeota; class Lokiarchaeia; order Sigyniarchaeales; family SOKP01; genus FT1-020. The sequence goes on from CAZRIR010000358.1 coordinate 1,149, forward strand.
TCATCCACAAATCCTACTGAAATAAAAGGAAAATCCATTGAGGATTTAAAATACCATTTAAAGCTTGCCGTGAGAAAAGCAATCCGCGTGGAAAGAATACCCGAAAAAAAGATAGACGATCTTTTCACCTTAATTCAATTAATCGATAATATTCTCTCCAGTAACATGACTCTTTCAAAACAACAGAATTTGGATTATTGTAAGAGCCAGCGATATCTCATGAAGCTTTACATGAAAAAAATGATGGACAAAACATCAGATTAAATCCTAAAACTATATAAACCATCACTGGTTTTTTTCAGGACTCCTTTATGCAGAAATCTAGTGATTAGAAATTGAACCTCTTTTTTTGAAATCCCCTTGTCTTGCGCAGAAAGTTCGATGAGATAACCGGGAAAGTTCCTATATTGGTAATGCAATGATCGAAGCATGGTTTCAAATTTACTACTTTTTGTCTCATCATCTTCAGGTATTACCTTTGTTCTTTCTTCAGGTTCGTTCGAGTTCGATAGGACCAAGGAGAAGTCATTTTCCGCATGGAATGAGGGTTCAAAACCTAATTCTTTCCGTGCAAGTTCATCCTGTAATGTTATTACCCGATCCTTGGCCACCGTAATGCCATTAATTACTTCCGAAATGGATGCAATGTTTTTTACCTTGTGCATCCTGCCACAGCGCAAGCATTTTTTGGTCTTTTGTGTAGTCTTCACGTAAGAATATTGCTGGCATTTCAAACAAGCGAACACGTAATATGACGTCTGGTCTTTCTTAAATCCCATTTCTTCCGTTATTTTTCCACCTGTATGTTGCTGTTCAAGATTTCAATGGTATCGAGTCTTTTATTTAATTTTTTGTAGGTAAGAAGCATGCTTCCTAATTCAGATGCTAAGCGCGAGGGATAAATTAAGTCACTCCCGTTTTTCACGAAAAAATAGGGATGATCGTCCATCAACAACCTGAGATGCTTTATGAGTTCGGTATCATTGTTTTTAATATCGAAACCCTTTCCTTTTTTTACGTGCTGGAAAGCGAAAATGAGGTCGCTGAGCCATCCCACTTGCTCTTTTTTGAGAATGATGGTCTTGGGAATTTCAGTATATATTTTACTTGCCGTAAGGAACGTGGTACCTCCTTCTCGCTTTACGGATAGTTCTCGATCTTCAAAAACACGTGAAAATTCCTTGAATTCGTCCTGCATTCCCAAGAGAAAATTCAAGAAGGTTCGAGCATCACTTTCCGAAAGTCGCAAGTAGCTGGTTAGCTTGCTGAAATTAAACCTTTTTTCATATTGCCCCTCAAATGATTTCAAGGCAATGACCATATGATGCATTATCTGAAAACACTTTTTCATGCTCGGATCTGAACTTGACATCCTGAATGGTCACTATTGTCGGATCTATAAAAAGGAAAAAATTAAGGAAAAAAAAAAGGGAATTATCGCTTGAATTTCTTGTGCAAGACACCACGTTTTTTTGATGATAAGACTACCAATCCCGTCGATGAGACGCCTAAAATGGAGGCAAGACCGATCGCTCCCGGAAGTGCCACCACATTTTCTTGTCTTAATGCACTCTCTGGTCCATTATACGAAAGGGACGCGTTTAATACAAGAGTGGAAACCTGTTCGAAAGGATCCTCATAAAAGACCTCAAACAGGTAATCTCCATTGACATCAGGCTTGTATTCCAATATGTATTCCGTATGGTCGGTAAAGTTAGTCCCCGAAGAAATCATGTAGTGCGATGCGATATAATCTTTGTCCCTATAAATGTCCACGCGGGCCTTAAATCCGTATAATCCCGCTGGTAAAGATTCTCCGTTAGTGATGACCCGCGCTCTTCCAAATAAGTCAATGCCACCATCAGCTCGGAACGTGTTGGTAAAATTATCGTAAGTATGGTATGTAGTGGTAATAATCACGGGAATGTCAATCTTTTTGTCTCCTCCTTTATAG
>CAZRIR010000359.1:0-3079 GCA_964600195.1 uncultured archaeon
TCAGATATCATTTTTGAACAATTTCAACAACAGCGCCAGAGGAGGAAATATCGATGATGGATATTGACTCCCATGAACGGATTGATCTGAAATTAAAGGAACTCGTGTCCTTGAGCAAGGAGATAAATGAATCCAAGCGTGCAGCAATCGTTTTTTACCTGCTTATCAGGAAGGAACTGAATAAGAAAGGAATTTGTCTCGGATTTTCCCCGCTCATCTCGAAATTGGAACAAAAGGCATTTGAATACATGGGTAAAATCAATGTGGTAATAGAAAAAACGTTCCACTTTCATTTATTTGATAAAGAAATGATAGGGAAGGTAAAGAAATATGAGCTGTTATACTTGAAAGGTCCGACAAGGTTATCTTTTGGTTCGCTCAAGGAGCTTATCACTATATATTATGACCTGCGACAGTTAGACGTTCCCAACATGTATCGCTTGACAGAGGAATTACAGGATAATGGCACTCCTCTTGAACAAAATGTGGGAAAGCTTGCTTCGTTAAATACCCAAAAAAGACCGGGTTCTTTTTTCAAGAAACCTTCACCCGATCATATCTCGCATTACTTGACCTTGGACTTGGAGCAGAAAGAGCGATTGACCGAAGGAAAGTTGAAAAAAGAGTATGATAAAAAACAATTTCAGCAACTCCTATACCTTCGCAAGCTCAAGAAAGAAATAAAGGATGGCGGCAATTCCAAGATTTTTTTCAAAGGAAAACTGGAGGATAATGCTTTCTATAAACAGGAAATAAACCATATGCCGGGATATTTCTTGATCGGATTAGCAACCTTGTTTGCGATGATGGCGATAATATTATTTATACAAGATTTTATGGTTCACGAAATTTCGGGAGCATTCACGTTGATTTCATTTGCCCTGTTTGGTGGGGCATTTTTAATAATAATTCTATATTGGAAATTATTTTATCAGGAGAAGTGAACTTTTAGTGATAAAGTTAAAAATCAAAAAAAAAGAAAGGGATAAATTAACTAAAGATTTCCCCCATGATCTTTCGGAGGAGCAACTGAATGCGTACAAGGAATATCGTAATTATAATAAAAAAACAGTGGAAACTGCTTCCAATTATTTAGCGATTTGGGAGCGCTCTCCCTCCTTCAAGGACGTGAAATCCGAACAACTAATCGTAAAAGTAGGTGTTGTTGGAGCACTCATGTTCATGATAACGATATTCACATACATGATCTTTTTAGACCTCACTTTATCTCTTGTCGCAGGGATTACTTTTCTTGCGTTATTCATCATTGCTTATCATGATGAATTCTTTTCCCTAAAAGAAATTTTTTCCCTCGAACTAAAATCAGCAAGCAGGGTATATCCATTTAAGGATTTACAGTTTTGGATGGTGAACTCAAAACCTGATGTCCTTCTTTACACTAATGCCAAGGATAACATGACCGTGGGGGTCAAGATATTTCGCATAAAAAAAGTAGCAGAGAACATTGAACCCAATTATCTTTCATTTCTTAAGGGTCTTGCAAACAATGACATCCCCTTTACCTATCAGATTATCCAACAACCATTAATTGGAGCTCCTCCTTCCAAAAGAGGAGATGATAATGCCCTCGAACATTCCTCTGATTCCTTACGATCCATCCTGTTATTTTGCACCTATTACGAGGTAAAGGGTACTAACAAGAAGAGGATCAGCTATTTATTGGACGTCTTGGATCTTTTTTCAGCATCTCTTCATAATGCATTCAGGGCCAATTATCGCCATTACAAGATCAGGCTTCTTGGAGGAAAAAAACTCGTAAACGGGTTTCAAACCATATATACTCGCACCGTACAACCCCAAGAACCAGAAAAAGTTAATGAATCATCTTTACTTCCTCGTGGTATCTTCTTGAAATCGAGTTTTCTTGCAGTGGTTTCGCTATACGGGTTGTTACTCCTGCATGGATTAGGAGCCCATTTACTCCTAATAGTTCTATTTGTCATTTTATTGAATATCATTTTTTTTTCCTTATTCTGGAGGAACTTATTGTTTTTGTTCCCCAGGACCTCCGCATTTCACGAGGATGGTATCACCTTTCTCGATCCTTTTGAGGGGGTGCGTTTTTATTATTATAAACATGCTCCATTCACACTTTTTACCGTAGTTAACGATTCTATCCTCATTGGCACCAAGATTTTCAATCATTCTTATATTACCCCTCCATTTCTAGATTCCCGACAGCGCCCCATTGCCAAGATCGAAAAATTCATGGAAGCCTTGATTCCTTCCAAGATCTCCGTGACACTGACCACCCAAGTTGCTCCCGTGCACTTTGCAACCTTAGAACGATTGGCCTGGAATCACCTGCTGGAACGGTTCCGTGCCTATTTTTCCAAGCTGGAAAATGCCCAAGAACGAGAAAAACAACTCCAATATCGATATGGCATCTATCGAACCATTTTGACAATGGGCATTCATGAGGTCCGTCCCATCAAGAAATTTTCCATGAATTATATAACCAGAGTCGAAGAAGATCTTCGAAAAAAAGCCATGAATATTATGAGCGCTTTTGCCATGAAAATGAACAATCACAAGGTTATCATGCTCAAGGGAAGACAGTTATTATCGGGGTATTTATTTGAATGCCTCAAGAGCAAGTTTATTCGATTAAATGGCTCCCACCTTCATTATTTTTTGATGCAAGGAGCTTATATAGAGCATCTTATTACCATCTATCCCGATCTCAAGAAGGGTCTACCAGCACAGATCGGAGCAGAGTTTAATACGCCCCTGTACCTGGAAAATTCAATCATAATCGGGCATTCTATCAACACGGAATTTTACGAAAAGGAGATAAGAGCAGGGTTTCGGAAGGACCAATTGGGAGACGTTCTCCTCACGGGAGGCACAAATGATATGCGGGAAATGGCCATGATTCGCATGGCAATGGCAATGATCCAAGAACGAGTGCCCTGCATCATGTTTGATTACACGGGCAATTGGTCCAAGCTCCTTGTTCATTTCAAGGGTACTCGTCATGAGGATAAACTCGAATATTTCAGTTATGGTACCTCATTCACGCTCAACCTCTTGCACTCGGGAATTTCTTATGACCAGA
>CAZRIR010000360.1:0-3076 GCA_964600195.1 uncultured archaeon
AAAAAGAATTCAGATCCCTAAAAGAATTTTTTACATGAATTCTAATTCTAATTTATCGACAATTTTTACTCCGAAATTCTTTTTCAAGAAATGTTGGGCTTCTGAACGTGAAACATAATGATGATAGGGGATTTTTGCTTGTTTAGGCTGTTTTCGATTCTTAACTCTCATTCCAGGGCGTATAATCCTACCTGTGACATCCAAACCCCATATCCCAATTTCCGCATCATAATCAATTCCAGGAATCGTTATGTGTTCAACTATACCAAATCCAAAATTTCCATAATTGTCAAAACTTTTTCTTAGCATTCGATTGTTATTGACAATTAAAAGTCTTTTAAGGAGCTTTTCTGCTTCTTTTTTTCTAATCGTAATTTTTGCACCAATTGGGCGGCCTTTTCTCAAATTGAATTCTTTCACGTTTTTTTTTGAAATTGTTTTGACAGCTGTCTTTCCCGTTATTGTTTCCAATACGGTTGCGGCTCTTTCTAATTCTTCTCCTCCTGAACCAACACCAATGTTAAGAACAATTTTCTCGAGAAATGGTTTTTTCATAGGGCTTTTCCATTTTTCTTCAAAAAGAGAGGCCTCTTGTTGCATTTTTGTTAATTTCTCTTTGGATTTAGATGACATTATCCCACCATTTTGCTAATTTTATAATTTAATTTCAGGTAAATTTATTTCAGATTTATCTTCTCCAATAACAAAAGTATATTCATACAGGGTTTCTGTATGTTCTTCATTTTCTTGCTCAATCGATACAGTACTTGCCTTTGGTCCAAATTTTTTTGTTATTGTTCTTATTTTTCCTACTTGGCCAATGTTTTTACCATCCATAATATATGCCAAGTTTTCTCCTTTAAATTTAATAGTTTTTAATATTTCTTGTTCAGGTAATGATATTTTTAATACATCCATTTTAGAAAATCCCTCAGCTTCTTTAGGATTTTTTGGATCTTTTACCTTTATCAGGATATTTCGTCCATCGTGTAAATTTAATTGAATATTTCCTCCTTTAACGGATGTCTTATTATTGATCCTGCATAATTTATATTCAGTATTCTTCTCGGGAATTTCGAATAAAACCAAACCATAATGCGAGTCTGGAAGGACCCTGTAATGTTTCTTCATTTTTTCGATTGAAATAACATCCATCAAACCAACAGGATATCCTATATCTCTTACTATTTTTTGATCAACCATAAAATGCCCGCGACCAATTAATTTTTTCGATTCTCTATAATCATCTCCAAGATGTAATAAATCTCTTACTACATGCAATAAAGGTAAGCAAAATTTGCTCTGGTGCGGACCTGATGAGGGTTTTACAAAAAATGTCCCATGTTTCCTAGCTATCTGAAGATGAGCTGGTGTATTTAGTCGTTTTAAACTTTTCGTACCACCATGTCTTGTCATTATTCCATATCTCCTCCTTTTAATTTTTCTTTTTTAGGTGCTAATAATTCAGTCTCGATTTTATAACCCGATTTCCTTTCAATCATTTGAGCCCTGTATGCGTCCATTTTTTTCTCCTTATAGAATTTTGTTATTACTAAATTTGAAACATGAATAGCTGGATAAAATTGAGTACCATCAGTTCTTTCAAATGTTGCTTCTTTTATTTTAGCGCGCTGAGTTTTTGTTATTTCTAACACTTCTCCTTCAAAATCTTTAAATTCTCCTCGTGTAATTTTCACCTGATCTCCAACCCTTAATGGAAGTCTCTTGACCCCATATTCTTCTTGAAGAAAATCAGCTACCCTTGCCGAATTAAGCTTTGAGCGTTGGTGTTGTTTTGAATTATATAACGCTTTCCTTTGCTTGCTTGGTTTTTTAGATACTACTTTCATTATTCTAACCTTTTATCTTTTCATATTATTAAAGAGGAAATTGATGCTAGACGGGGAAAAGCTTCTGCCGCTTCACGTGCAATTGGACCCCGAATTTCCGTTCCTTTAGGTTCTCCCTCTTTTGTTACTATCACGCCAGCATTATCTTCAAAGCATAATCTAGTTCCATCTACACGACGGACGATTCTTTTTTGACGCACAATGACACATTTCAAAATATTTCCTCTCAGTTCTGGACGGCCTTTTTTGATCGAAACTGTAACTACGGAACCTAAAGTAGCTTTAGGTAAACGTCTCTGACGTCCTTTGTAGTGATCTACTCCAATAATCTGTGCTATTTTGGCTCCAGAATTATCGGCTATAAAGAGACGAGTACCATTCTGGACCCCATAACTTAATCGGGGTCTTGATGTTTTTTTTCTTCCTGACTTACGCCTCGATCCCATTTAAATCGCCTCGATACCTTTTATTTTGTCTAAAACAATAAATGCTTTAGTTTTGGATATTTTTCGAGATTCTCCAACAATAACTAAATCTCCTACATTAATTGAATGACTTAAGCATTCAGGTAAATGACATGCCAGTCGTGCATTACGACGTTCATATCTTTGATATTTTTTAATGAATTGGACATAATCTTGTCTAATTATAACAGTATTTCTTGATTTTTTACTTACTACCACTCCCTTATTGATTTTTCCCCTAATTCTCGTTGTTCCATGAAAAGGACAATACTTATCATGACATTCCTCCTTTATTTTTGGAGGATTTACTCCGGGAATTCCAATATTTCTACTCATAATAATTTCTCAACCACTTTTTCTTTTTCAAGTTTCTTATTCTATTTTCAGGACGACCTATAATTTTTTTTCCATTTATTTCCAATACTTTTTTTCCATCTTGTTCTGGAAGAAGGATTTTAAAAACATTATCTTTTTTGATATACTTCTTAATTTTTTCATTCCATTCAATAACCATCATATTTTTAGACTCATCAATTATCATTCCAACATCTGAAAATGCTTGATTGCTTGATCTTGATGTTAATTTAACTTGGACGTTAAATCCAATCAGATCATGATATATCAAGAATTTTGTATTAATACTCATTTTTCTTCATTCATTACAGTTAATATTCGAGCTATTTGTTTCCTTATGGTTTTGGCTTTTGCAGGATTATCAGAAAGACCTCCGCCAGTTTGTAAACTATAAAGCATCATGAGTTC
>CAZRIR010000361.1:0-3073 GCA_964600195.1 uncultured archaeon
GGTTCCGATATAATAGAGATTGGAATATCAAATTTAATTTTTTCTTGTCCATATTCGGGGTTCTTCTTGCCCATGACTAATAACGACCATTTTGAATAGTCTCCGTATTTTAAACCCCAAAATTCCTTTTCTGAAGGTTCCCATAAATAATTATGACTTGGTTCTGCGATTTCGGGAATTTTTAAAAGTAAATATCCTTCTTTTGTATTTTTTGTTTTAACATCTCCTGCTATTGCTGGTGGAAGTTCCTCAACTTTCCTACAAGTGTTTCCATATGCTTCGCAATAACACACCAAATTAGCTTTTTGTAAAAGTCTTATCTCTATATCGCTTAGATTTTCGGATTTATAATTTATCTTGATAGTTTCGCCCGGTTTGAAAGCATCTTTCGTGATATTCACACTTAATCCCGAAATTGAAACGGTTACGGGATTTTGTTTGAGGGGTTGAGTTGAAGATTTATCAATTCGTAATTCTATGTCTTTTTGCCTCTTAATTATTAAATCATCATCAGGATTAACGGGATTCGTCATTCTTAAAAGTAATTCAATGAAATATCCCAGATTTCTTTTTTCTATGGTGGGAATGACATTATTTTTAATGAGCATCGATTTTTCTCTAATATATTCTCCCGCTTCAAAATTTCCAGCAGAAAATATTTCTGCTTTATTAATTTGGAGTTCTTTTACGCAAGGAGTTTTTGTAACCAATTTAAGCCCGCTCCATAATAACGAGGTATCTTCTTCAAAGTCATATTTTGCCGTGATATTTAATTTATCACCAATTATGACGAATTCATTACTCGTGTTAAGCTCTAAATTCATGATATTACAAAATTAAAAAGAATTAATCAAATTTATTGTTATGTTTAAAAGCATTGAATTTTATTAAAATTTTTTTAAAAGCAATTATGAACCAAATACTTTTTTTTTTAGTATTTTTTAGATTTTTTGAAGTATTATTCTTATTTTTTTGCTGAATCTGAAAAAAAATAGGATATAAAATTTTGAAAAAGGAAAATTATTGATAGTTTAATACAGAAGGAATGTTATCTCTATCATTAAAACCTTCATGAGGAAAAAAATGAGAAATAATTCAGAAAATAAAATTAAAGCAATTCTTTTAGACCTAGATGGGACATTAATCGATTGTGATGTTAATTTATTTACAAGAAATTACTTGAATGGCTTATCAAAGGCCCTTTCTCCATTTATTCCTCCAAAAAAAACATTAATGACTTTATTACAAGCTTCTAAAGAAATAGAAAATAGTGATGGATCTAAAAATAACTTTGAAACATTCGAAGAAATTTTTTTTTCTGCAACAAATCAACCAAGGAACGTGATAAATCAAATTATAGACAAGTTTTATGAAACCGAATTTCTAAAATTAAAAGAATATTTTATTGTGAAGCCCATTGCTCGTGATTTGATGGAAAAAATCTTTAACAAGGGTTATAAGGTTGTAATCGCGACCACGCCACTATTACCTGAAATAGCCATCGTTGAAAGACTAAAATGGGCGGGTGTTAGTGAATTTCCTTATGATTTTATTACCTCTATTGAAAATTGTAGAACCTCAAAATCATTATCTAATTTGCTATATTATGAAGATATATTAGAAAAACTAGACCTCCCAGGCGAATTTTGCTTGATGATAGGCGATGAAGCTAAAGACATGATTGCTGCTAAATTAGGTTGCATGACTTTCTTAGTAGAAGGGCAAAATAATAATTTGGATGATTCAATACCAATACCCACTTTTCAGGGAACTTTAGCTGATTTAATCAATTTAATATGAATGATAATTTGCTTAGAAGATAAAAATAATAAAAAAAATAAAAACTATTAGAAATCTTGTTAATCAGAATGAGCAGAGATTATCAAATCTGCAAATATAGACATATCCTTTAACAAAATGTTTATTTTATCTTGCGAGTCCATATCAATCTCACCAGATTTCATGATGATAACTGAAATGATGTATTTAAAAATGTGTAATTCTATTTCTTTTCCATCATCATTTTTTCCCTTAAATAAAGCAGAATCTGACATGAACATGTTTTCTCTTATTACATTACAAGCATTAATGTAATCTCTTAGGTCCCCTCTAAGTGTTAATCCCGAACTGACTCCTTGAACATTATGACTGATAACATTTCCAGATATATCTGATATAATGATTTTTGCTTTTATTGCTTCAAGTTGTTTTTCGGCTTTTTCGACATGAGTTTTTAATTCACTGTAAGAGGAAATCAAAAGATCTCTGAAAACCTTTGAAAGCTTATCCTGCTCATAGATACTTGTGAGCATGTATTCAAAAGTATAATCTTTAAATATGTCCAAAAAGATTTCCTTTGCTTTATTGACATTAGTATCTAATAATTCTTTTTGATAATCTTGAGTATCATATTTGTGTAAAAAGAGTGATATTTTAGGTTTTTCATTATTTTGCCGATAAATTCCTAAAAGATCTTTGAAATATTCTTTAGCTTCCTCAAATTTATCAGGATCATGTAAATCAACGATGGGAATGAGTATATCAGTTCCCTTAAAAATCTCTGGTTTTTCCATGTACTCTTTCCGATATTGCTCTTGTCCGCCGAAGTCGAAGATTCCTACCTGCAATCCTAAGAATGGATGCCTTCTCGTTTCATAAAGAATTGTTGGTGATAATTTCTTTGTATCTTCTGCAGACTTTTCAGCAAACGCTACGGAATAGAGGCTTGTCTTACCACAACCTCCTAAACCTACTAAACTTATTTTCATATTTATCTTCTCGATTTTTTGATTGTTTTTGAATTTGAATTTTATTTAATATTTAAAAATTTTTTTGGATTTTGATTTATTTTTTTCCTTCGGGAGCAAATTTCACTGATCGAGAAAAAATTTTTCCATATTCTTCGTTTGATGCCTCAACAAGGACAGTCCCCTCCAAATTTTCCACGGGATATTCAATTTCTAATGATTCATATGGAAATAATTCTTTTATGGAAGTCACCCAGGGATTCTTTTCAAAAACATCTTCGATTAACGTAGCTCTGGCGGTTATATTTTCTAAAACAAAACCAACA
>CAZRIR010000362.1:0-3060 GCA_964600195.1 uncultured archaeon
AAATAAAAAGAAAAATTGAGCATGAAGCTCATTTAAAAATTATTTTATGAAGTCTGCTTCCGTAGGTTTCTTTACCATATCCAAAAGTTCATATTCAGTGATCATTTGGAGGACGCCCATGACTTTCATGCCATGTTCATACATCTCATTTGCGTCATATAAATTTCTCCAGCAGAAAGGACATTCAGTGGTTAAGATGTCAGCACCAACCGCATTTGCCTCATCACATCTCAAGCTAGCAGTTCTAAGAGAAAAATCAGGATAACCGGCTCTTACTCCTCCTCCCGCACCACAGCACATGCTGTTCATCTTGATACGATACATCTCTCTAAATTTGATTCCAACATCTTGTTCAAGTTTTTTAAGGATAGTCCTTGGTTTTTCAAACCATTCTTCGAGTTTTTGATTGATCTTTCTGGTATCAAGCATTAAATTTTTACTTTGCTTGATAATTTCTTGCTCGAATTCTATACCAAAATGACGTCCAGTGTGGCAAGGATCGTGATATGTGACTACCTTACCTTTTAACTCAGTGTTAGGTTTGAATTTGATTTTATCATCAGTGATTAATTTTGAAACAAGTTCAAAGGCGTGTTGTGTTTTGAACGGAAGTTCTTCACCTTCAGCCATCCACTTTGGATAATCTATCGTGAATGTCCTATAACACCCAGCACATGAGAAGAATACTTTTTCCACGTTTTTGAAATTTTCAAGATTCTTTCTCATTAATTCCTGAGCAGTATCAACAGCACCTACTCTAAAAAATGGGCTTCCGCAGCACACTTCATCTTCTATGAGAGTAAAATTCATACCTAATGCTTCAAATAGCTTGGCAGTGGCAATAGCTACTTCTACTTGACGATAACTTGCAGTGCATCCGACATAATAAGCTATTTTAGCGTCTTTATTATTGATGAATTTTTCTAAACCCGCATCTTTAGCCCATTTCATTCGTTCATCCTTCTTACCGCCATAGGGATTATTGAGTTCTTTTACCAATCTATCTACTAATTGATGCTTGTCAATCATGGGAACTCCCGCTTCGACACAGGCAGCTCTTAATGATTCAATGACATCAACGGTCGGAATCTTGTTTTCACATTGAGAGGAACATTGTCCGCACGTAATACAAGGCATGATAACATCCCGAACTTCCTCGGTAAATTCTAAATCACCGTTTAATATTGAACGAGCAATCCAAATTTTTCCTGCATTCCAGAATGCTTCCCAACCATATTCAATTCCCGCAGGGCATGAGTCGACCATTCCTTCATAAAGAACCGTTCCTTGTTTACCTGTGTATTCACCAATTCCTTTCTTACTAGGTTCACCTGAATAAGCAAAACGACATGCCTTACAATGAATGCATTTAAAAATTTCAGGTTTTAATTCTTGTAACCTATCCATTCCAGTTTTAGCCATACTTTTTTTCACCTCTTTGTTCATGGAAGAGCTAGTCTTCCAGGATGCATTATCATATTAGGATCAACAATCTTCTTAAAGATTCTCAAGTATTTCCAGTACATTGCTGCTTGGCTGTATGTTAAAGGAGCATGAATGAAAGGATCTGGCCGGTAATTCAACCACCCTTGTTTTAATCCATATTCCGTGGTTTCTCTGTTTAAATCTTGAACTTTTTCAAAATCTTCTTCTTTCGTTGAATCAAAGCAGATGATAGGCATGCAAATTGCTTGTCTACATCGTTCAATTGACGCAATCCACATTACGGGAGGGAAACCATATTTTTCCATTGCCGCATTATACATTTCAGCAAAGTGAGCACATTCATTCCATGGGGTATACCACGTTATGAACAAGAAGCCAGCTTCCCAGAAACTATATGGAACAGCAATCTTGTTTGGTTTCTTCATTCGACTTGCAATTTGTTTAGGATGAAGTTCCCAAGGTTTCATTGATGCACCATCTTTAGCCCTATTTTTTTTATAATCTTCACAGTGCTTGTTAATGGTATCAACAACATGATCCAATTCCTTTTGAGATTGTGCCCAGCACTCCCAATTCATCCACCATTCAGAGATTCCCATCTCCTTGTAAAATTCGTATTCATGTGGAACTTTATCCTTTGGCCATCGGGTCATGACTAACGGGTAATTACCACCTTGAACCATGACGGTGTTATGTGCTACTCCAAATTCTTTCATCCCTAATTCAAGAGTAACATCTTGCATATCTTGTGGATTACTCATTCCCCATGCTACTACTGTTTTATGCTCAGGATGAGGATAAATCTTTACAGCTGCTTTTGTAACAACCCCTAAGGCACCTTGTGAACCCATCAAGAAACTCCACATGTCTGGACCAAGACCATACTTATAAAATGGTTTTGCAAAAGGTAAAGCCCATGAACCAGTTCGGACGATATCTCCATTTGGAAAAACCACTTCAGCACACATGAAATTATCTCCCTGAGGACCTACTGAGGAAGTGTAAAGAGAAAAACCTCGATCAATAGCATCACCCATGACAGTTGCTGCCGGAGGTGCTCCATCTGCGATTGGAGGTGCCCAATCAGGATGATATTTTTCCATGTATGCCCATAGCCTTCCATTTGTAACTCCGGGTTCGACTATCGCAATCCTGTTAGGTTCATCAATTTCAATGATTCTATCCATTCTGCTCATATCTAACATTACTCCCGCAGGTTTGATGGTAGGACAAGCAAAACCTCCAGAAAGTCCAGCAGATACCGGAGAAACAGCAATCTTTTCATCTGAGCAGTATAATAAGATTTTTCGTACTTCTTCAACATATTTTGGTCGAACTACGATATCAGGAATCTGAGACTCTAATCCCATGACTGATTTTGCAAGATAAGAAGCAGTTATTGCTTTATTGTTAGTCGCATAATTTTTACCAACAATACCAATCATAGCTTCAAGATCTTTTTCATCTGGTAATTTATAGCTCATATTTATCAGTTTTGTTGTTTTTTTAACTTTCCTTTTATGAAATAATTTTATATTTGGGAAAATTAACGACTGAATTTTAATATTACGACTATTTTTTTCATAAATAGAATGTCTTTTTCTAATAAATTAC
>CAZRIR010000363.1:0-3054 GCA_964600195.1 uncultured archaeon
TTGAAATGTATTAATTTATGTGATGATTTGGGTATTGATGCCATTTCTGGTGGAGCAACCGCCGCCATGGCATGTGAATTATTTGACTTGGGTATAATTACGAAAGATGATCTAGGTTATGAACTCCCATTTGGTTCTACTCATAACTTGGTACGATTTACTGAAGAAATGTGTCTTAAAAAAGGATTTGTAGGAAAAATTTTCGGGGATGGGTCCAGAGAAGCAGGGAGAAGGTTAGAAGAAATGGGACGAAAGAACGCCAGTTATTATTCAATGAATATTAAAGGTTTGGAATTACCTGCGTTTGATATTCATGGGATGAGTGCGTTTGCAGTAGGGTTAAGTGTCTCTGTAAGGGGGGCTTGTCACCTGAGAAACCTTGCTTATGGCTTAGATCTTAGGGGAAAATATAATCGCTTCGAATATGATGATCCAGTTGGGCGAGGTAGAGCAATTATTTGGTTAGAGACCACTTCAACCCTAACAGATTCTTTAATCATGTGTAAATTTGCCCGTGGGGTTTATGATGATACTGAAGATATAGCAAGAGCCTATAGTTATGTAACGGGATTTGATACAACATATGATTATCTATATAAAAGAGCAGAAGCAATACACGCTTTATCTAAATGTATTAATATCCGAGAAGGGTGGACAAGAGCAGATGATCATCCTCCTTTGAGATTTTTTGAACAACCTCATACTTTTGGTCCTGCAAAAGGTTTCACGCTCAGTGAAGACGGATTTCAAAGTGTATTAAGCGGATATTATGAAGCTCGAGGATGGGATCCGGAAACGGGCATACCCACTGAAAAAAAATTGAAAGAATTAGGATTAGATTTTGTAATAGGTCATTTAAATCCTTAAATTCTCGATATTCAAAATTATATAGTTAAAATATAATCAAAAAAAAATAATTATTAAATATTTAATGGTGATAACATGATGATGATAAAAAAAATGTTAAAATTAAGTAAAATATATTTTAATCCTGAAATATATTATGGAAAGGGTGCCGTTTCTTGCCTAAAAAATATCCAACAGGATAATATATTGCTTTTTGTTTCAGGAACTATAAAAAATTCGGAATATTACGCTGAAATTCTATCTTATTTAGATAAAAAAACCTATAAAGAGGAGATTATTCTTCATCCTACACAAGAAATCGTATTAGCATTAAAAGAAAAGTATTTGAATTCAAAACCTGAAGCCATTATTGCAATTGGAGGCGGAAAGGTAATAGATACGGCAAAAGTTGTAAAATTAATTTTAGATAATCCTAATATCGATTTTTCGATAATGCATAAATCGCAGTTCAGTGAAAAAAACGAGATTAAACTCGTGGCAATACCAACAACACCAAGCACGGGTTCTGAAGCGAACGCAGTGGCAGTAATAACAAATAATAAGGGATTTAAAACACCTTATCTTTACGATAGTATCATCCCAAATATGGCTGTATTGGATACAACCTTTTTAGAAGCGTTTGAATTGAACACACTTTATACTCTCGCTGCGGACATTTTTACACACGCAAGTGAAGGAATGGTCTCCATCGCTCGAACTCCATTATTAAAAGCAATAGGGGGGAGTTGTCTTTCTCTCTTGGAATCCGCCTTTAAAAAACTCAAAGATGATCCAAAAGACTCCAGGGCGTTATCAGAATTATCAAATGCTGGATATTTAGGAGGAATTCTTGTAGGAAACGCGTATGTTGGAGCCATACATGCATTAGCACATACATTAGAGAAGCAAACGGGCAAATCACATAGTAGTTTGATACTTTCATTGATTAAACCTGTGTTTGCATGGTCAAAAACTCAAAAAAACAATCCCCTTTACGATGAATTTTTATCTATCTATGAAAACATTGGATTTGAAGAATATGCTAACCGTGATATCTTGAACAACATAAATGTTGAAGAATGGATCGTGGATTCGGGTAGGGATTTTAATATGATGACCAACGGGATTAAAATGGATAAAGATAACATTCCCTTATTAATAGAATGGGTTCTTAACAATAAATAAGAAAAAATTCTTTATTATATTCCAATTCTTTTTTTTTGAATTTATTTTTCTGAAAAAAGTTAAAATAATTAGATTCCGTTAGACATTTGAATCATCGAATAAGAATATTTAATTTCCGAATTTCCATTGCTACTAATTCCCATGTGTCCTGGAAGTAAGTATATAACATCTAATGTAGTAATAAATTTGATTGAATCTTGAAGTTGCTTCAATGATCCTCCAGGGAAATCGTATCTCCCAAAACTTCCTCCCGTGAACACGACATCTCCTGGAATTAATATTTTTTTATCAGGTTCGTAATAACAAATTGATCCTAAAGAATGTCCTGGAGTATAATGTATCTGGAATTTAAAATTAGAAAAGTTCACTTCCTTTTCACTACTTATATCTGTTATTTTCAAGGGAACAATCTTTACTCCAAACATGGAAGGTATAAGTCCAAGATTTCCAGGAAATATTTGTTCTTCATCTCCGTTCATCAATATCTTTGCTGTCTCACCATAAGCGAATATTTCTGGACTATCATCCTTCATTTTATCCATCAAAGGATAAAGTCCTAACACGTGGTCGACGTGCTCGTGGGTTATAAATATTTTAGTTATATTTTTATAATCAAGATGAAGGTCTTTTAATCCTTCAATGAGACCATTTAAGCTAGTAGAATTTCCTGAATCAAATAGAGCAATTTCATTGGAATCATCATCTTCTATACAATATATATTACAATCCAAAATGCCATTTTCAGGAAAAAAAAATAAGTTATTTGAAACCTCTCGGGCATTTTTTTTTGTATTTCCTCTGGAAAAGAACATTTATTTTTAATCTCTGAGAGTTATAAACAAGATAAAAATGCTTTAATTATAATTTTTATCATTATAATTCGAATAAATTTTAATAGTTCATAAAAAAAAATATAAATCCGCTAAATTTAAATGATTTTTAGAAGAATATTCGGAATTCATCTATTTTTATTTAGTACTTGGCAATTTCCCTTTCCGGGATTGCGATCTCGTCTATATCCTG
>CAZRIR010000364.1:0-3047 GCA_964600195.1 uncultured archaeon
CTCTTAAAAATTTTCCACTTACGGCATCTATCGCACACGATTCGGATGCAACAAAATATAAATTTCTCTTATCAGTCTTTAACTCTCCGAGACATAACGGTTTAAAACCTAAGGGGTCCCTCATGGCATAAATATCACCACTAGGTGTGAGTAATATTAATGAATAAGACCCTTCTAAAAATCTACTTGCCACTTTTAGAATCTCGACCCAATCTTCAGTTCCTAAAGCAATTGATGCAATTAATTGAGCCATTACTTCCGTATCGGTATTTGTTATGAAAACACGTCCCATATCATCCATTTTTTCCTTTATATCATCATATATCGGAATAGTTCCGTTAAAAGCGATAGCAAATTCCACTTCATTATTCTTGTAATGAAAAGGTTGTATGTAATTGTATGAAGAAAATTCTGATGATCCCGTAGTAGCATATCTATTATGTCCTATTCCTATATTTCCCCAGAACTGGGATAATCGTTTTTTATTCAATACTTTTGAGACTAATCCCTTTTTTTTATAAGTATGAATCCCACTTCCTCCTGTATAAACGATAGATACTCCCGTAGATTCTTGGCCTCGATGTTGTAAAGCAATCAAGCCATTATAAAGAAGCTTAGAAACAGAATAGCCCAGGTCATCGCATGTGACTCCAAAAACAGCACATTGCTCGACGGGTTTATCTCTCATTATTTTAATTTTTTTATTAGCCATTGTTTTTTAACATTAAGAGAGAGTTATCATTATCTACAATTAAAATAAGTAATTATAAGTTTAATAAATTATTTGGAAATATATAAAAGGAAATTATTAACTAATAATTTTTTTTCATAAGTGCAGAAATGAGCATTGGAAATGAAAAATTTGCATTTGCAGTTTTAATAGGGGGTAAAAGCACTCGATTTGGAAGTGATAAAGGTATATTTGAATTTGAAGGAAAAGCGCTCTTATCTCATCAATTGGATGCCCTATATAGATTTAATAAGGATATCTTTTTAGTAGCTCATTCTAAAGACCAAATGGATGAATATAAACGAAAGATTAATTTTCTAGAGAATGTAGGATTTATCTTGGATGATTTATCCATCACAAATGATAAAGACGTGCGAACCCCCATGATTGGTTTATACTCGGTTTTTAATCAATTATCAATTAAAGGATATGAAAAAGTATTTGTTTTTTCTTGTGATACTCCTCTGATCAAACAGGAAGTGATTGATCTAATGATAAATCAACCAAGTGGATTCGATTGCCATATTCCTAGATGGGATAATGGATTTTTAGAGCCTCTGTTTGCAATTTATCCTGTTAAAAAAGCACTGGAAAAAGCAATTAAGAACATTAAAAATAAAAAGTATAAACTAATCAATTTGTTGAGTAATAAGTGGAGAATTAATTATGTTTCAATTGAACGCTTGATTAAACCATTAGATAAAGGATTAATAAGTTTTATAAATGTAAATGGGCCAATCGATCTGGAGAAACTTAAAGAAAATTTTTATTAATTGATTAATAACAAGTATTATTGAAATAGGTTAAATTCCATAAGTTCTTGATTGATTTCCTTAATAAATTTAATGACTTTTGATGTTTTAATTTTTAGCAAACTTTTAAGAAGCTTTTGACCGATAATTTTTCCTCCTTTCTTTTCAATAATAGATTTCATTTTAGAAAATATTTTTCCAGTTGTCAATCTAGCTGTTGCAAAAAGAATGAATTTTTTTCCAGCTACATTTTGAGCACATTCCATGAAACCATCAAAAATAATGCATGGTTGTCCCCCATGATTTGGAGTCCCAAAAAACACGAGGTCATAATTTCCTAAATCTTCTACATTTTCATTATAGATGATGCCCGATAAATCCCCCTTTTTAATAAGATCCTTTTCTTTAAATAATTCTCTAGCTTTTTTAGAATATTTTAATTGTTCAGTATTTACTTTATGAGATTTAAGGTTTTTTGCAATAAATTCCGCTAATAATTTTGTTCTCTCTGAGAATGAAATATATAAAATTAGGATCTTAACTTTAAACACCACACTTTTTATATAAAAAAAATAATTATTGATAGTTTTTGCAAATTTATAAGACTTGATAAAATCTGCTTGAAATAAAAATTAGGAAATTACCATTTCAATTGATAAATTTTTATCAGCAAGACGATATATCTTGGTAGACATTAAAAATATCCAAGAAATCATGACTGTTAGTCCCATCTTCTGCACTAAACCAATAATAGCTCCTAAAGGAAATGTCATTGTAAGCGGTATGAATACCATCAAGAAAATTGCAAATAAAATAAAAAAAATATCCAATACCCTTTCCAATTTTCATCTTTACGCAAAGGATAAATTAAAGAAAGCATTGCCATCGGTATTAATCCACAAGAGATTCCTGCTAAGATATTATGTCCCATTCCTAAAAAAGTAATTTCACTACCTCTATAATCACATGGAAATATCGAAAGGAAAAAAATTAATGTTCCGGCTAACAAGAAAAGAAACAAGCTAAATTTTGTTAAAAAATGCTTTTTTAAACTTATATAGAGCGCAACTCCAAATAAAATGACATAAATTCCAAATACATTAAAACCAAAAATATTCATGATAATTCTATGCGGTGCAATCGGAGATGCCAATTCACTTATAAATTGACTCAATGGATCATATCCAGGGTACATCAATGATAATACCGTAAAAACAATTAAATTAATAATTGGGCCACATATTCCGAATATAGCTAAGATTTTCTGAACTTTATTGATATTGAATTGAAAATTTTCCATATATCCCCATACATTTCAATATTTTGATTGGAAAAAAGAGAATATTTCTAAAAATCTCTTTACTTTGCTAATATTGTTATATTTTAATTATTTTTCTAAAAAGATAATTTTAAATATGAAAGATAATGAATTTCTTTAGTTGCGACTATAATTTTTGTTTTATTTTATAAAATCAAGTTTGCCTTTATCTAATTGTTCCAAATTATTATCTAATTAAAAAAAAAAGAGAATTCTGTTTTAAATTGGACTCTTATTAAAATTGATT
>CAZRIR010000365.1:0-3021 GCA_964600195.1 uncultured archaeon
TTATTATATTGATATACTAAAAACCGTAAAGGAAATTGATAAAAATATTCATATACATGCATTTTCACCTCTTGAAGTTTTCCACATGGCAAAATTAGCTGGAGATTCTATAGAAAATACTCTAAATGAACTTAAAAGGAATGGATTGAATTCAATGCCCGGCACGGCAGCTGAAATGTTAGTTGATTCCATACGAAAAATTATTTGTCCAAATAAGATCACAACAAATCAATGGATAGATATCATTAAAACAGCTCATTTTGTTAGTATACCCACGACATCTACGATGATGTATGGCCATATTGAAGATTTAAGTCATAGAGTTGAACATTTAGATATATTAAGAAATATTCAAAAAGAAACCATGGGATTCACAGAATTTGTACCATTAGTCTTCATGCGAGAAAATCCTGCTCTTTCAAGTTCAAAAAAGTATGATTTAAAACCAAACCATGGTATTGATGATTTAAGGTTATATGCTGTATCACGATTGTACTTTAATGGTTATATTGATAATATTCAATGTTCTTGGGTGAAATTAGGACCAAAATTTGCTCAAGTATCTTTAGATTATGGAGTAAATGATTTTTCCGGCACTCTAATGGAAGAAAACATTTCTAAAACAGCAGGGAGTAAACATGGAGAATATTTACCCCCTGAAGAAATGATTGAAATAATTAAGAGCTCAGGTAAACATCCTGCTCAAAGAGATACTTTTTATAATATCATTAAAAAATATTGATTATATCTCTTTTTCTACTCAGAGATGGGTAGATGAAATCTCTTATTATAGAATTTCAGTGCTTTTTAGCATAAATAATATTGGTCAAGTATTAAATATTTAATATTTTTATAAAATTAATATTTATAATAATGTATGATTTTTATAATTATTATAAAATCTCTCACATTTTCTTCAATTTAATCTACTCAATTAATATATAAATAAGGGAGAATTAATATTCTCAATACAATAATCGTGAATTTTTTATGAAGAACAACACTGATCAAGCAATATCGGAGTTATCTAAAGGAAATTTTATATTGATATATGATGTGGATGGACGTGAAGAAGAGGTGGATTTAGTTTGTCTTGCTACAAAATGCACTCCAAAACATGTTTATAGACTAAGACATGATGCCGGAGGATTAATATGTATCGCAATGTATCATGAAATTGCAGAAAAACTTGGACTTCCATTCATGACAGAATTGTATTTTAAGTCCATAAAGAACTATGAAATTTTTAATCTTATCACCCCAGATATTAAAGCCCCCTATGGTGATAAACCATCATTTTCTGTTACCATTAATCACGTAAATACATATACGGGAATTACTGATAAAGATCGTTCATTAACCATTAGAGAATTTGGATTACTTGGCGAGCAGATCCTTAAAAATAAGCATAATAACAAATATTTTCAACAAATTTTTGGAAGAGATTTTCGCGCTCCAGGACATACTCATTTATTAATTGCAAATCAAAATTTAATAAATGGGAGACAAGGGCATACCGAATTAACCGTATCTTTAGCATATATGGGGGGATTAACACCCATTACAGTTTTATGTGAAATGTTAGATCATGAAACAGAGAGTGCACTTTCTGTTGAAAAAGCAAAAACATATTCTGAGAAAAATAATTTAGTAATGGTTAAAGGAGAGGAGATTATGGAAGCTTTTCAAAATAACATAAAAAATGCAGAAGTGTGTCAAATTGAATAAAATAAATGTCGGAGTTGTAGATACTACTTTTGCTCGTGTTAACATGGGTAAAGTAGTAATACATGAAATTGAAAATGAAACAAGCAAGGTTAATCTCATAAGATATACCGTTCCTGGCATAAAAGATTTACCAGTTGCCTGCAAAATATTATTTGACAAGGAAGAATGTGAGATATGTATTGCTCTTGGCATGCCTGGTCCTGCAGAAAAAGATAGAGTCTGTGCACACGAGGCAAGTCAAGGTCTCATTATTTGCCAATTAATGAGCGGAAAACACATAATTGAATGCTTTGTTCATGAAGATGAGGGAGAAACACCAGATCAATTAATTGAGATTTGCGATAATAGAGCTCGAAAACACGCTCAAAATGTTCTAAGATTATTGTTTGACAAATTGTGGCTCCAAGAGCATGCTGGATGTGGGATAAGACAAGGAGTTCCAGATGCGGGAACTATCAAAACATAAAAAGTGATAAACATGAGTGATATGAAACATAATATAGGTTTCGTGGTTGGAGAATTCCACTACGATATTACGGAAAACATGCTAAAAAAGGCAAAGGAGCACGCAGAATTTCTTGGTTGTAATGTATCTGATATTATAAAAGTACCTGGAAGTTTTGACATGCCCCTTGCCATAAAAGCATTATTGAAAAAAGAAAATATAGAAGGGGTTGTTTGCTTGGGGGCGGTCATAAAGGGAGATACTGATCATGATCAAATTGTTGCCCAACATGCTGCTAGAAAGATGGTTGATTTATCGTTAGAGTTTGACAAACCAGTATCTTTAGGAGTTTCGGGTCCAGGAATGACTAGAATTGAAGCAGTCGAAAGGATTGAAGATTTTGCACGTCGTTCTGTAGAGAGCGTTGTAAAAATGATTAAACGTTTAGAGATTTCAAGTAAGAATTGAGGTATCATGTATTGATTCAAATCTCGTGCATTCAAATAGATAATTTCGGACCTTTTACAGAAGAAATGGGTGATAATAGGGAGCACAAGATACAAATTTTGCTTTCAGAAATATTCATTTTTCTGCAGAAAGCTTTCAATCGCCATAATGGTTTAGTATTTTCTGGTTCAAAAGATAATTTGATTGCAGTTTCAAATGGAATTTCAATTGAAGAACATTACATGATTATACAACAAGTCGAAAATAGTTATCCAATTACGATAAGCATTGGAATAGGAGTTGGAGAAACACCAATTGAAGCTGAAAATGAAGCCTCAAAACTCTTAATCTCAAAAGGTAGTGCTCAATCTTCAAGAAAAAAAGTTCTTGCTCATAATGGA
>CAZRIR010000366.1:0-3017 GCA_964600195.1 uncultured archaeon
TAAAATGATAATCTTACGTAGTAAAATTGTAAAACTAATAAAAAATTTGTTAAAAATTTTAAAAACTTCTGAGTCATATTTAGTTTATTTTTATTGCTCAAATCTATAAAAGTAAACAAGATTAATATTTTCTTTTTTCATTTCAATACAAAATTTAATAGAATTCTGTAAGATTGTGAAAAAAAAGCATAACATAATTTGATGAATTTAGAAATTGTACTCATAAAAATGTTAAAAAAAAAACAAATCGCTTCAAATTAATTGTTCTCTCACTTTTTTCATGAATGGATCAATAGGGGTCATAGGTGGTACTCCTTCGATTTCTTTAATTTTCATTAAACCTAATCGGCTTGGAGCTATTCCCATTGAAAGTCCAATTAATTGCGTGATATAGATAACTGGTAAATTTAATGGAGTTTCAATGATCTAAGAATAGATTTTATTAGCTTCTTGTTGACTTGCATCTAATTGAAAATGACAAAATGGACAGCAATTAACGACTATATCGATGCTTGAGTTCTTCATATTTATAATTTTTTCACGAGTAAAATCTGCGGATATTTCTCTTATAGCACCTCGAACTGCACCTTCTGCACAACAACAAGCATATTTATCCTTATAATCGATACTCTTTGCCCCAGTGATTTCTACTATTTCATCTAAAAAGGTAGGATTTTCATATTCTCCATTCCAAGGTCCTTTATCACTTGGTTTAACGATGTGACAACCATAATGAACTCCCACACTCTTAAATTTTTAAATTTGTATTTGATATAATCTTTTAGAAATTCAATACCAACATCTTGATATAATACTTGAACTACATGTTTTGGTTAAGAAGTTCCTTTAAATTGACGTCCTATTTGTTTCAAATAATTATTAATATGCTTTTTTTCTTCTTTGTCTTTATTGAGTTCGTACCAGGTATCTTTTAAAGAACTGTAACATCCATTACAACCTGCGACGATATCCACACTTAATTCTTCTGCTATTGAAATATTTCTCGCTGCTATGGCCTGCCAAGTTGGAATATGAAATCCTCTAACGACACCAGGAGCAGGACAACATGATGCTCCAAGCATGTCCAAAAGCTCAATCCCAAGCACCTCAAAAACAGATCTTATGCTTCTCTCTATCAGTGGATATCTATTGGGCATGATACATCCTAAAAAAAAGCATATTTTAATGAATCCATTTGATTATCCCTCATTATTTTCAATATTATTCTTTATAATTTTATCAAGTAAACCTTTATGAAAGAGATAAGTTAAAAAAATAGCTAAAGTAAATTTTTTTTATAAAAGTCAAGTAATTTTACGATTGCATCATCCAGAACAGGTGCTTGATCCTCTTTAATTAGTATTTTTAATAATTTATTCTTAACTCGATTCATGGTATCAGTTAACATTTTTAACGTGGCTTCATCTGACATTGATTCAAACGCAGAAAGTTCAATTTTATTATCGACCTGATATTCTTGTAATGCCCGGAATGCAAAACCACACATGGCGTGTTCGTTCATTGGAATATATTGTGTCGCTAATTTTGCTACTAAACGAACTTTTCGTCTTTGATCTGACGTGAGATGGAGTTGTTTATAATATTCTTCTGCTTCGGTTAAATATCTTTTTTTAAATTCCATAATTTCTCATCTTATTATTTCCTTGATAATAAAAGTTTAAAATATTCTTTCTATCAATAGAATCTACTAATTCATATTAAAATTTTTGGCTTTAGGAGAATATTAATATATAAAAAGACCACTTGTATTTTTTTCTAAATAAATTTCTCTCTTGAAATTATCATTTAATTTATTCTACTCACAATGAACTTTTTAGCATATATCGCTGATGTTTCATATTTTTTACTATAATTTAAAGAATAAGTCAATCGAAATTATTTCGTGAAACATTGATTCAACCTACTTTTGGAGGGATTAATCTAGAGGACATTGAATCTCCAATACTCCGTGTAAAATTAAAGAAATTCTTACTATCTATCACGAAAAAACTCATCAAGTTCGTACAAGAGCATACATGTAAGAAACAACATATAAACAATATATAGAGATTACAAATAAAAAAAGTGAAGTTCAAGGTAGTTTTTATCGAATTTAGCAATAAATCCTTTTATAATTCTAAAAATTGATATTCAAATGTCATAAAAATTCATATATTTATAGCGACAGAATGATTTTCTCATGCAACATTATTATATCGTATTTAAATCCTAATTTTTAACATTTAATACAATTCAATTAATTTATCTTGAGAAATTCTTTATGTCTCTATAAATAGTTGTATATCTTCCTGAATGATCATATAAGGTGCATTTAAAGAGTATATGAAAAAGAATTTATATGCTTATTTAAAATATTTTAAGGGTCATTGAAGAGTAGACTAAAAAATTTAATAATTTTAAGACTTGGGTAAATTTATCGATATATTAGTTTTAATACGCTAAAACCAAGGAATTATGAAATAACAACCCTCCTAATTTTTAAATTATGATAAAACTATAAATATCTAGAGATAAAAGTTAAACCTAAATAAAAATTATGAGAGAATATAATTCAGTACTACTTGAAGATGAGGGAGCTCAAGTTTTAAGTGATATGGGATATCTTAAACCCATTCCTTTCTTAGGTAATTTAGATGATATAGTGAAGGATGAATTTTATAAAAATGAGTGTATTTTTTGGTATGAAGAAAATCATGTAGTTGGGCTCTATTTAACCCATTCACGAATATCAAAAGAATATAATAATATCGGTAAATTAACATATTTACGTTTTTTGGAATTCTATGATGTAGAGCGTAAAGAATTTCCTGTTTCTCTTAAAAATCTATATCATTTGGATTATTTAGGTTTAACAAGAGATCCTTCTTATAATCAATTATATGATAACTTAGACTTACCTGATGTATTTCAAGGATTCAAGAATTTAACAATAATAAATATCCTTGGTCTTTTTAATGTTTACTTTCCCCCATCGTTTTTCGAGTTAGAGAACCTAA
>CAZRIR010000367.1:0-3006 GCA_964600195.1 uncultured archaeon
TGATCCCATTCTTTAGGTTTTCTATTTAATTGCATTATAGAAACAATTAATATCTCATCATCTTTTACGTGATAAATTATTCCATAAGGAAAGCGTTGGGTTATGCATCTTCTACAATTTTTAGATATTTTTGACCGAGCATTTGGAAATTGCAGAATTCGTTGGATCGTGGAATAAATTTCTTTAAAAAACTCTAATCCCAAACCCGGACTAATATTTTCATAATAATCAATCGAATGGTTTAATTCCTTGACTGCTAAGGGATGAAAACTATATTTCATTGCTAAAACGATCGTGAATGTCTTTAATTACTTTTTCTCCGGGAATTGATTTAATCTTGCTTGAATTAACCTCATCAACACGCTTTTCTGCTTCCATGCTCCATAAATCATCAATTTCCTTATCAATAGGAACATTTAAACTCTCAATTAATTTATCAATTAAAGCACTTCTTAGATGTGAAGGTAATGATAACGCTTCTTGGAGTAATTTATCGGTTATTTCATTCATTTTTTCTCATTTCACTATTTATGAAAATAATAGAATTTCAAACTTTAATTCTTTTTGTATGTTGTAATAAGATTTCATAAATACAATTTGAGGAAAATTAAAAAAAAGTAATTGTCATTTAAAACCAGGGATTTTAAATGTTCTTATAGGGGTTCCACTTGTCATAGAGCTGGATGTAATCATCATAATTGAGCTTCACGTAGCACTGGTAATTCACATCACTTACTTTATGCCAGAGTAGGACCTTGCGGTCTTTTCTCGGGCAGCCCATTTTTTTCCGGAGGGTATTTATCGTCTTCCGGAAGGTATGTGAGGAGATCCACTTGTCAATTCCTACCCGGGAAACCGTCTTACGAATGTAGCGGTTGATAGGTCGCCTCGTGTAGCGACCTCCTTGAACAAACAAGAATAACGCCTTGCATCTATTCTGTTTTAATTCTCGTTCCTTCATGTATAGTGTTAGGTGATCGGCAAGTCCTTTTGAAAAATAATAAATGTTCCTGCCCGTCTTATCTTCCGTTTCCACGTATCTCCTCTCCACGTTCAAGTGTTCGCAATCAATTCCTAGAAATTCACCTATCCTCATTCCCGTTTCTGCCAGGAGTCGGAATATCAAGTAATAATAATAGCTATAGTTATAGGAATAATCCAAGATCCGCTTCACGTCTTCCCGGGTCATCACCACGTCCTTGTTTGATACAGGTTTCTTGTGGACAGGTCTCCAATTCACGCAATATCGGGGAAATGTTATGAGGAAATCCTCGTAATATTCCATCACGAACTGCAAGAACGACCGGAAGATGTTCCACTTATTTACTTTTGTCTGAAAAGAAATTTTGTCTAATTGGTTCAGGTAATCAAAGAAGTCCACGGTATCGCGTTTTTTTATTTCAAACACGTGCTTTTCATATCCAAAATACCGGGAATCGAAGAAGTACCAGAGACCATATTTCCTGCTCCGTTGGGAAAGGATGGAATGGGAAAACCGTCCCAAGTAGCGATCGACAATTTCTTGGTTGGACACTTCCATCATCGCAAGGCAAACCTCCCGATAGGCGTGATCTTAAACATATTCATGTGATGTCCAAAATCATGGAAATTTCTTCTTAGACATTAAATTTTTAACGTTTTAAAAAATTATTAAAAAAAAAATGAAAATAAAATATATTTTTCTCAAATTTTTCATATTTACTTTTTTCGGGGTCTTTTCTTTTTACTAGAACCGAAGCGGGCAAAAAACATCAATATAAGAATGATAAATGCTGTTGGCGGAAAGATGAGCAAGAATAAGCGAAATACAAAAAATTCTGCTAAATGATCTGCTGAAACAAATACAAGCCCATCAATAAACGTGCTTACTAAAGAAAGACATGTGAAGACAAATAAAATGTTATTTATCCTTGAATCACTAATTTCATTCAGTGTATCTTTCCCCTGTTGGTGAAGATATTCAAAAACTTCCAATTTTTCCTTAAAAAAGTCTTCCATCTGAGAAATCCGCCAACTTTCAACAGCTTCATTGTAGATGAAGTGAGCAAGAGGGGCAAGATTTTGTAAATAGTTTGCCTTATCAAGAGAATAGAGTTCCATTTCCATTCGCAAGGCATCTATCCACACCATGGTCTTTTTGACCACCTTTTTATGTAATTTATCATATGAAGCAAATTGGCTTAAACGCTTGTAGAGAATTTCATTAAATACCTGAAGGGTTCTCCATTCCACTTCACAATAACGAAGGGCTTCTTTTGCATGTTTGAGCTCAACTTCACCCAATCCCGCCCATAGGCTGTTTCCCCAACCAATATGAACATATCCCTTAGTCCCTTCAGCAAAGTCTACAGGACCATTGGGATGGCTAATATCCACTACCTTTTCTAAGAGTTCGCTGATTTGAGCTTCTTGAGTATCATCTATATCTTCCCTTACGATAACAATATGCCCCCAGAGAGGTATGGAAGTTTTTTGGCCATTAAACAAGTTTTCATAGGATATTATGGGATTATCTAAGTCTAGATCCTCAATCATTTCTAAATAACTTTGATAAACATTTTCGCCAATTGATTGAGTTGCTTCCAAGAGCGGGGGATGAGTCACCACGACATCAAGTAAATCTGCTAATATCTTTTTAGGTGGTATTTCAGTGAAACTTAGAAGTTCTTGCTTGAAATTGACATCCAATTTACAATAAATCGTTCCCACCCCATATTCATGAAAACTCATGCTTTCAAAGATGATTTTAGGTGCTGAAATGAAAATGTCATGACCCAAGACATCAATAGTTAGTTCAAACTCCTTATTCATTACCATCGTGATAATGCTCTTGTCTTTCTGAGTAACTCCACTTCCTCCGGTTCCTTTGAATAATCGAATGTCTTCATCTGGTTCCACTATTTTTTCCTTTTCTCCCAGCCAAATCTGGATATCTTCAGACGCATTTTCAGTTGTCCCTAATTTTTCTATGAGCACCTGATTTGGATACTTTTCATTCAATTTTTT
>CAZRIR010000368.1:0-3003 GCA_964600195.1 uncultured archaeon
GGACATAAAAATTGAAGAATTAAAAGTCTTTTCTCGTGGACATATTAATTTAGGTGCAATTTTTGGAATCGATGATTCCAAGCTTGCAGGATATGATAAGCTCGAACCTGTTGTAAGAATAAAAGCTGATGCACCTGAAGAAAAAATTAATGAGTTAATGGAAAAAGTGTTTACTCATTGCCCGATTATCACCAACATGGGTGGAGCTTCCCCCATAACCCCTAAAGTACAAATTAAAAAGTAAATAGAAATCAAATAAAAAGAAATCAAATATAATTAATTTCTTAAATTTTTTTTTTTTTGAGGTAAAAAACATGCAAAAAAACATTAATCCAGAAGAAAAGCAAAAGTTAATTGAAAAAAGAGAAGAAAATATTAGGAAAAATCTTGAAAAGATTAAATATAAATTAGTAGTCATTTCTGGTAAAGGTGGAGTCGGTAAAACGACGGTTGCTGTAAATCTTGCCATAAGTTTAGCGGGCATTGGTCTGAGAGTTGGAATTTTAGATGTTGATATTACTGGTCCGAATGTGACGAAAATGTTGGGAGTTAATCCCGAATTAAAACCTAAAATTGATACTGAGAATGAAATGTTTTATCCCGTTGATGGACCTTTGAATATAAAAGTAATAAGCATGGCATTTTTAATAGAAAATCAAGACACTCCCGTGGTTTGGAGGGGTCCCATGAAAATGACCGCGGTTAGACAATTTTTAGGGGAAGCAAAATGGGGAGAGCTAGATTACTTGATTTGTGACTTGCCTCCTGGAACTTCAGATGAGACCTTGGATATTTTACAGTTAATTCCTGATGAAAATGTAATAGTTGTCACCACTCCTCAAGAAGTTGCATTAATGGATGCTCGAAAGACCATTAACATGGCCCAAATGATGAAGAGAAATGTATTAGGAATCGTTGAAAACATGTCTGGATTCAAGTGTTCAAAATGTGGATATTTTATTGAAATTTTTGGTAGTGGTGGTGCTGAAAAAGCAGCGAAAGATTTTGGCGTTAAATTGTTGGGAAAAATCCCGTTTGAAATTGAAATCGGACAGCAAGGTGACAAGGGGATTCCATTTACAATTAAATATCCTGATTCTGAGAGCTCGAAAGCTTTTAAAGAAATTATTAATGTTATTCAAGAATATTTGGAAAAGAAGTAATTTAGAAAGAGGTGGTTGAGATTAGTAATCAAAAAAAAGATCAATTCGATGAGTTTGTGGATAATTTACAGCAAGAGATCATTGATAAGGAATTAGAAGATTATAATGAATATATCGTGGAATTATTCCATAATCCAAAAAATTGGGGCAAACCATCTGAAGAGGAAATTTCTGTTTCCCAGACTTACTTGGGACCTTGTGGAGACACGATGCATTTTTACCTAAAAATTAAAGATGACGTGATTGAGGAAGCTCATTTTATAACTGATGGTTGCGGGGCTTCAGTTGCGACTGCGAGCCAGACAACACTACTTATAAAAGGTAAATCAATTGAATTTGCTAAAAAATTAGAACCAGAGGAAATTGATGAAGCCTTAAAAGGATTACCAGAAGATCATAAACATTGTGCGGAATTATCAGTAAGAACATTAAGACGTGCAATTGATCAATATGAGAAAAAAAAATTAGATTAGATAAATCTTAAAATAAAAAAAAAGAGGAAAAACATAAAATGGTTGTAATTGCGATACCTTCAACTGGAGAAGGTGGTTTGAATGAAAACATGAGTCAAAGATTTGGACGATGTCTCAGCTTTACAATAGTGTCGATTGAAAATGATGGAATAAAGGAAGTAAAAGGCGTGCCAAATAATGCTACAAATGCGATGGGAGGTGCAGGCATTCAGGCGGCCCAAACTGTAGGAAATTATGGGGCTCAAGAGGTTATTGTAGGGTTTTTAGGACCAAATGCCGTGCAATCCTTGAAAACCATGAATTTGAAAGTACTTCAGGCACCCAATAAACAACTCACCATAAAAGAAGTGATTGATTTATATTTAAAAGGGGAACTTCAAGAACTTGATACCGCAAATGTCGGTGCTCATTATGGCATGGGTGGTGGTGGCGGTGGTATGGGAATGGGAGGCGGAAGGGGAAGGCAAGTCTGAATTTATAAAAAAATATAAAATATTCTAATATCATGGTCAAAAAGCCACAAATCATAACTGTCACGGGAGGTAAGGGTGGGACAGGCAAGACTTTATGCGCGGTTAACATTGCCACCATGTTCAAAAATGAAGGAAAAAAGGTTTTATTGATTGATGGTGATGTGGAAAATCCTAATACTTACTTATTACTTGGTGGCGAATTGCAAAATAAAAAGGACGTTCCATTTTTTAAACCTGCCATCCTTGAGAATAAATGCACTAAATGCGGATTGTGTGCTGAAAATTGCATGCCACACGCCCTTCTTTATTTGAAAGATGCGGTTCCCATCCCTATTTTGAGTGTTTGCTCTGGATGCAAGTTGTGTTATAAAATTTGTCCTTCCGGAGCTATAGAGGCTGACAGTAAAACGATTGGATGGACTTATAAAACACTTGTCAATGACATTGAGTTGTTGGTTGGGGAACTAAAACCTTCAGAAGCTCGTTCTGCGGCAGTGGTAGATGATCTTTTACACGATCTTGAAGAAATCATCAAAAATGATCCCGATAAATATGATATTGTCATTTTAGACACGGCTCCTGGAGCTCATTGCGACGTCGAATTGTTGATTGAGAAAGCAGATCTAGTCATTCCCGTGACTGAACCGACAAGATTTGGGAAGCTTGACTTGATAAGAATAATTGAATTGATTGAACTCATGCAAAAGGAATATAAAGTAATCGTGAATCGATCTTCCTTGTTAGGTTATCGGGAACAATTTTTAAAAGAATTAAACGAAAACGACATTCAAATTCTTGGAGACATTCCCTTAGACAATGACGTCGTTAAGTCTTATTGCCAAGGCACTCCATTAATGGACTCAAATAGCAATTTTAATGAAAACGGTCAAGCCT
>CAZRIR010000369.1:0-1733 GCA_964600195.1 uncultured archaeon
GAAAGACATTGTATTAACTGAAAAATGACTAACGCGGCAAAGGTTATTGTTCTCTGTCTGGATAAATCCATTTTTGCAATATCTATAGTAATGTTAAAATCAATGCTCCATAAAAACAAAAATATTGATCCAATAGCATTTAATACACCAAATAACAGGATGAAAATAGTCATGTTCCTGGTCAACAAGGGTTCTTTAGGATCCCGGGGTTTTCTATGCATTATATTTTCTTCCGCTGGACTTACACCAAGAGCAAGAGCCGGAAAAGTATCGGTGACTAAATTTATATATAATAATTGAATAGCAAGAATGGGGAGAAAACTATGTCTAAACACTACAAAACCTAAAATGACCATGGCTAAAACTGTCAGGACCTCTCCTGCGTTAGCTGATAAGAGGTAAGCTATGAATTTCTTGATGTTATCGTAGATTCTCCTTCCCTCCTCTACGGATTCAATTATGTTTGCAAAATTATCATCAACCAGTATCATATCACTTGCTTCTTTAGCTACATCCGTGCCTGAGATTCCCATTGCAACACCCACATCCGCTCGTTTTAAAGCGGGGGCATCATTTACTCCATCTCCCGTCATGATTACCACCTCATCTTGCCTTTTTAAGCTATTTATAATGCGTAATTTATGGGAAGGATTTACTCTTGCAAAGATATCAGTTTCCTGAATAGCTCTGTCTAACTCCTCATCGGACATTTTTTCTAACCTTGCTCCCGAAATGGGTTCTGATGCTCCGCAAATTCCTATTTCCTTGCCTATTGCTTGAGCAGTCGACATATGATCCCCGGTAATCATTATAACTTTAATTCCTGCTTCTTTAGCTTTTATCACGGCAGGTCTAGACGATTCTCTTGCAGGATCAATCATTCCTACAAATCCTATGTACGTTAAATGTTCTTCAACCAGATCA
This sequence comes from uncultured archaeon, assembly GCA_964600195.1. Classification (GTDB taxonomy): domain Archaea; phylum Asgardarchaeota; class Lokiarchaeia; order Sigyniarchaeales; family SOKP01; genus FT1-020. The sequence goes on from CAZRIR010000369.1 coordinate 925, forward strand.
CTCTTTTTATTTTCAAGCAATTCTTTCGCTTCCTCATCTGTGATGTCTCTTAGTGCAAATCCCAAGATTCGATAAGCGAAATTTGCGGAAAATCTCTCGCTAATTTTGATTATTTTTTCTTTTATTTCAGCAGTTAATTTTTTCTTTTCTCCATCATCCATATAATAATCACAAAGATCTAGCAAGATATCCAGAGCGCCTTTTATCATTATCCGAGAATTATCATCTTCATTATTTCGCGAGATGACACTCATTCTTTTTCGACTACTATCAAAAGGAAATAAATACTCAACCTCCCATTTTTTTTTGATGGCATCAATTGTTTGACCTTTCTCAGCCAAAATGAGTAAAGCGATTTCCGTTGGGTCTCCAAATACCTTGTAAGGCTTATCTTCACCTTGAAATTCTATAGATGCTTCGTTGGCTAAAGTACTAATTTCCAAGAGCGAATCTAAATCGGTTCTATGTCCCGGTTCAATTTTTTTGTCACTATCCGCCTTCATGATCTGACCAAAGTTAACATAACCCGTTCCCGTGACATTATATTGCTGATTCATTGTCCAGATGAGAGTAACCGTCATTTCGTTTTTAGTTAACGTCCCCGTCTTATCTGTCGAAATCACAGTGCTGGAGCCAAGGACTTCCACAGCAGGGAGTTTCCGAATGAGAGCATTTTTCCGTGCCATGCGAGTAACTCCAATTGCTAAAGATAACGTCATGACAGCTGGAAGTCCTTCAGGTACCGCAGCAACAGCAAGTCCAATCGCGAAAATGAACAATTCCGTGAATTCTTCCAATCCTACAAAGAT
>CAZRIR010000369.1:1833-2989 GCA_964600195.1 uncultured archaeon
GAAAGAAAGATTTTAATAGGACTGATTTTCTCACCGGTCTCTAATTCATTTCTTCCATATTTCTCTAAACGCTGTTCTGCTTCTGAGGAAGTTAAACCTTCTTGCTTAGTATTTAAAATTTCGAATAAATTGTCTATGCTTTTTTCGTGAGCTTCTATCATTTTACATTCATCAATAGTTTTTTTTCTAAATCAATCTAAATATTCATTAAAAAATGCTGAATTGATATTTTTTGATTGAATTTTTACTGAAGAAAAATAGTATTGATATGTTTATTAATCATTTTTTAATATTCTAAAGAATCATATGAAGATCTGGTTATAATTTCTTGAAATAACCCTATATAAATTTATTTTGAATAAAAGAAAAAAAGAAACTAAAACTATGGGAAGGATCACCATATTCAAACCAAAACCTTGCAAATGGGGCATACGTGGGATCCTATCAAGACAAATCGATCGGTTTGAGAAATTATACCTGTTTTAGATAAATATTCGGTCAATTCCAAATCACCAGAAAAGTCCTTTAAGATGATCTCATCACGTCCAAGCCTGATCTTATCGTAAGCGATGGAGAGCTCCTTAAAATGCCCTTGCTCTTCATCACAGACCAATGCGAGCTGTCCATTTGCGTGCCGTTCTCTATAAAAACGTTTTCTTAAATATATCTTGCTATCTAACATCTTTATTCTCCTTTTGAGCGGATCTCATTTAACCTATAATTTTATCATCTATAGATTAGATATACTCATTTTCGAATTAATAATGAAAAATAAAAAAACAATAAAAGGAATGAAAGTGTCTGAATTTACTAAATTGTTTTAAATATACAATTTTTCATTTCTTTAGGTATCTTAAAAAGTGATTTATTCTGAAATTAAATTTCATTTAAAATTCTCAAATTTTTTATTTTAAAACCCCATTTCATCCAAACAATTATTGCAGAGAGCATCACATTTTTGAATAATGGGATTCTCTCGTTTTACATTGAAAAATTCTACTTTATCAAATTTGTTGCTCAAGTGATAGACCTCCTCACATAACTTAGAAAGATGCTCTGCTTTAATCTTGTATTGTTTTTTTATTTGTCTGATGACTAATTGGCTATCGGAAAAAATTTTCAACTTTCCATGAGTGAATTTTTCAGCTGCTTTTAA
>CAZRIR010000370.1:0-2989 GCA_964600195.1 uncultured archaeon
AATTTTATATTTATATATTTAATGAATAAAGACTTGTTTATCCGTCTCTTTTTTTTAAAGATATATTTATCATATCATTAAATATTGCTGATGCGGCTTCATATCCTCCAGCTCCACGGCCCATTAAGATTATGGGGCCAGCATATTTAGTTTGTAACTCGATAACATTAAGAGTTCCAGAGATGTTTAAAGGACTATTCTTGTCAATCAACCGAGGCTCTACTATTAATTTATCATCTTCAGCAATAGCAAGATGCTTGATCACTAATCCATCGATAATAGCTAATTCTATTGAATGAGCATTAATATGGGAAATTCCCCTAATTTTAACATCCTTTATTGTTTTTGACCATCCTAGCAATTCATTTGCTAATATGACTAATTTCCCCGCCGCATCATATCCCTCAATATCTAAGGTAGGATCTGCCTCCGCATATCCTAATTCTTGTGCTTCTTTTAAAGCTATTGAAAACTCAACTCCTTCAGAAGTCATCCTACTTAGAATATAATTAGTTGTTCCATTTAGTATTGCTTTAATACTCATGATAGTGTTTCCTATAAGACCTTCTTTTATGCTTAAAGCAGGAACGCAACTTGCGACGGTACCTTCATATCTAACGAAACAATTATTTTTAGCAGCTAATTTTTTAATTTTTTCATATTGTAAATAAAATGGCCCTTTATTGGAAGCAACAACATTGATATTATTGCTTAACGCTGCGATAATATGACTTAATGCAGGTTCTCCTGTATCTGAATTAGTTGGAGTCGTTTCAATACAAATGTCTAAATCTAAGTTAGGTATTTCATCCAATGCTTTAATGTTTGGTTTCCAATAAGGTAATTCTCTGAAATTTTTTCCTTTATCTAAAATTTCTTTAATATTTATGCCATTTTTATCGATTAAAGCTCCATCATATTCGAAAATAGCTAATATTTTAATAGTTATTTGAAATTTCTCTTTTAATTCTTCCTTTTTGATCATTAATAATTGTAGAAAACTAGTACCTACATTACCTTTTCCAATTAGACAAATCTTTTGTTCCATTTTATTTCCATTTATGATAAAAATACATTATAGATATCTAAGAGTATCTTAGATTATAAAAAGCATTAATACATAAAAAGATTGAATAAATAAAATTTTAATTATTCAAATTCAATAGAAATTCTAATATTTTTGATTTTAGAAGTTTATATTTATATATTTAGAAAATATTTTTTACATGAAATTTAATTTCTATTAAATTAAAAAAGTCCGGATGAGGAATTAGGATTGAATCGTAAAAATTCTGGAATTCTTTCACCACATTCAGGACAAAATGTAAGACCCTCATCAATAACTTTATTACAAGATTGACAAATTATCTTTCCAGGATCCAATTTTTCTTTTTTTGGCATTTTAGTTCAACTTACTCGAATCATTAACTTCTAAGGAGTGAGAGACTTTTTTCTTCGCAAATTTTTTCCAATTCTACTAATAATTGTTCCTTTGTTATTGTTTCTGGATATTTTAATTTAAATTTAACGTTGCTTATCTCGGAGATATCCGTAAATTTAGCTTGCAATTCGGATACTTTGATCTTTTTTGATGCTAATTTTTTTATCGTATCTACTATATCAGTCTCGAAAACATGCCCTGTAAGAATAACAATTAATTGTGGTTTTTCCTCACCTAAAGTAATATTGACGATTTCAATCTTCTTCTCATTAAATTCATTTTGAATTTTTTTAAGAATGATATCTCTAAGATCTTTTTGCAGTTCAAAAGTAATAGAAACGGGTATTAAATTATTTAATTTTTTATCATGATGATGTAAAATTCCAAAAATGTTCCCTCCATTATCAGAAATGGGTTTAATAAGTTCCACTAAAGAACCTGGCTGATCTGGAAGTTTTACTTCTAATTGAATCATTATATTTCATAGAATTTTTACAAATATTAAAATTTATTCAATGATAATAATAATATCAAGTATCAAATACAATTATAGATTCTTTTCCATCATTTATTTTTAATTGACAGGATTCAGCTGTAAAATTTCCTATAATGGTGGCTTTTAATCCATAATACTCAAAAATACTGATGACTTTTTGAGAATTTTCCTCCGGGACGGATAAAATAAAAGATGTAGTTAGATACATGTTTATAAATGTCTCAAGAGTATATCCTATCCCGATGAGTTTTGGTGGAAGTATAATTTTAGTAATATTAACATCTGCACCGATTTTAGCATGTCGAATCATTTGATATAATGTTCCGAAAATACCACCATTCGATATATCTTTTGAAGAGTTTATTAAATGTTTTTTTCCAATTGTAATCATGACTTCCCGTTTTTTTAGAATCTCTTCTGAAGATTTAAAAGTTACCGTGTCCCAATATAAATTACTCGCATTTCCTATTTTACCATCCTCATCAATAATAAAAACGATTTTATCATTAATTTTAGAAGTTTTTGCCGAAATGTAATTTTCTTTCCTAATTTCACCGACCATAGTGGAGCTTAATTCGTAGCATTTATCTTTAGTATTAGTGTGTCCACGGATTATGGGTACTTGAAATCTTTTAGATCCTTCACATATCCCTTCAATTATCTTTAATCCATTTGTCTTGTCTGGAAAGGATAAAATAATGCTAGCTCCAAGAGGTTTTCCACCACAGCAATATATATCATCTACTCCTACTAAGATTGAGCTAAATCCTGCTCCAAAAGGAAAATTTCTAACAAATTCTGTCTTTATTCGATCCGTGGTAAGAAGGATGTATTTATCTTTGTTCTTAATCGTTGCAGAATCTTCCCCTATATCTGAAAAAATTTTCTCACTTTTAAAGGAATTTTTATTTATCAATTCGACAAAAGGTTTAAGTTCCCTTTTTTCAACAACATTTCTGTTGTTCTTTATATTTTCTGCAATTTTTTTTAACATCAATATTTGAAATCTAAAGCTATTAATAATTTTATTTCCACAATTATTATATCAAGTT
>CAZRIR010000371.1:0-2978 GCA_964600195.1 uncultured archaeon
TAATATAGTACAACCAAGTTTAGAGGAAGTATATTTAAAATATGTGGAGGGGAATGTTAAATGAGCTTATTATTACTATACAAGGATGAATTGCAAGGATACTATAAATCAAAAATTATGATAATCTTATGGATAGGAATGCCCTTGATTACGATCCTAATGAGATTACTTCAATTTTTAGATACCTCGCCTGGAGCAGCTGAATTACCATTTACCTTGATTACTATACTTGTAGTCTCCCAGATTGGTGGCACATTATCGTCTGTAATGTTAAGTACTTCAATTGTTAATGAAAAAAACAAAAAGGTCTATGATTTATTCTTAATAAGACCCGTGAAAAGGTATGAACTAATTTTAGCAAAATATTTCGCAGTAATTAGTTGTTTGATCATAGCAATAATAATAAGTTTAATCATGGGAATCATCATTGATTTTTTCATGAATGATTTACCTTCAGCAACAGAAATATGGAGAGTAAACATTGAAAATCTCATTGTTAGTCTTGCATCGATGTCTATCTCCTGTTGCCTCGGGATCTTATTTGGAATTGCCATAAATTCAGTTGTTGCAGCAGCGATTTTATCACTCTATGTCGGAAATCAATTATCCTCTGTTATTTTAATTGTCGTTATTTTTATCAATGAAACATACAAAATTTTCATTTCTTCAACAATTGGAATAGTGCTGACGATTATTATCATGGCAATAAATCTACTCCAATTTAGTAAAAAGCAGTTTTAAACACGAAATTTTTATTTTTTTGAATTTTTCAATATTATTCTTCCACAAAAACAACAAATAAATAGCATCTTTTCTTCTTTTTCTTAATATTTACCTAAGAATATAAGTTGATAATTTATGACGAAAAAGTATAAACACCATGATTTAATCAAGATTTTAGTCATTTTGGGAGGAGTGGTGGGGATTCTTGAAGGAATCAGTATTATCCTGAGTATGGCTGGATCTGGAATACCTTATCTTGGTACATACCGCATAATAAGATTCGAACCAATCATTTCAGCGATAGTATGTCTTGTGGGGGCGGTTTTGGCTCTTGTATGCGGTCTCAAACCAGATGATCCCATTCCATTCCACTGGTTAATGTTCCTTATATTTGCAATCTGGCTTATTATATTTGGGGCTTTATTCGGTGGCGTGTTATGCTTGATTGCATTTTTAATTGGGCTGATCGATGAACTTTCTTAAATTACAATAGATATTAACAATTTTTATAATTTTTTATTCTTTTTTTTAAATTATTCAGCATTCTAAGAAGTAATTAATGATTTCTTCCGCAAGATTGATTCTTGTCACTTTTTGAAGAGCTGTGAAACCGGGTATTGAATTGACTTCTAATACCTGATATCCATTATCACTTTCTATTATGTCCACTCCCGCAATCTCCGTCTTAGTAGCTTTAGCCGCCTTAATCGCTAACGTGCCTAACTCACTCGTTAAATCAATCTTTTCCGATCGAGCTCCAGCATGGATGTTTGTCTTCCAATTATCGCTGACTCTATACATGCCCGCGATTGCTTTATCTCCTAAAACAAGGATTCTTATATCCCGGTTATAATGATCTACAAATTCTTGCAAGTAAAACACTTCATTTAATTCCGATAAGGTGTATATGACATTTTCAGCAAATCCCTTATCATTTAATCGGATAATACCGATTCCTTTTGAACCAAAAAGAGGTTTTAAAATAACATCATTCCCGAGTTCTTCAAATGCATTCAATGCATCTTCAGGATTCTCACAAATAATTGTTTTAGGGGTTGGGATCCTATTTTTTTCCAAAAATATAGAAGTTAGAAATTTATCACTGGCGATCTCCAATGCTTCTCTCGAATTAATTAGTCTTATGCTATGTTCTTCTATCGCGCTGAGTAGATCAAGTCTAAAAAAAATCTTTTTCGTGGAATCTGCACCAAATCCTCTTACAAGAGCTTTTTTTGGAGCCAAATCACGAAATTGATCCTTAAAACTGTCAATATTTATTCTAACGTTCACTAACGCTGGTATGAAGTGATCTACTTTGTAGTTCCTTCTTTGTAATTCCTTCGTTAAGAGTTGCACTTCTTGATCGGAAGGTTTAGGAGTTATGATCAACGATTGCATTTTTATTTACCTTCAATAAATCACGTAATAAACAAACACATTAACATTTAAATAAATTTAACATTTACTGATTCATATATGGAACAGCAAAAAAACAATAAGGAAATGGAAAAGTTAGTTCAAGTTGCAAGCGATCTCCAAAACCTATATTATAAAAAAGTAGAACAAATGGAAGATTTAAAATTAGAAATTTCAGATCTTTCTCAACTTTTAACTAACCTAAAATCGCTCATTTCTAATAAGTCATTTCGGGGTGCGGATGAGATATATTCCAACATGAAAAAAGAATCTGATAAATTATCGAGTGAGAAATTCTTCACTAAAAATGTAAAAAAAGAAAAGGTAAATGGTAGTATCATCAAAAGAAAAATCTTTTCTGAGAATGAAACTCTCTCATGTATATTACAACTTATTAACATGAGTCAAGTAGTAATTAAATTTGTTGATCCAAATACTATTTCATTACAAGAAACTTCTGAAGAATTCATTCAAATTTTTTTAAAAGGAGCCTTAGTTCAAATTAAGGAAAATAATCCAAATCTAAACGTAAGCTATAAATATTATAAAAATTCTAATCTAATTCAACATATTACCATTGATGGGATTAATACTATTGAAGAGTTTGATTTAATTACTTTAAAAATTCAGGAATTACTGGATTGCATGTAATATTCCAAGAAAATTATAACATGGATCAAAAAGCATCTAAGAATTAATTCAAAACAATTAAATTACTCTAATTTTAATTTATTATTATATACAAAAAATTAATAATCATTAGAAGTTTTTTAAATGATATAAATATAAAAAGGAGTGTAGATAACTTGGCAAAAAAATCAAAATCAGGATGGTTGATG
>CAZRIR010000372.1:0-2968 GCA_964600195.1 uncultured archaeon
CATATCACGATACCCATTCCACAACCTGGAGATAAGTATCATAATTTAATCAGTCCTATTACTTTTATCCCTGCTTTACAATTACTTGCCTATTATGCAGCATTGGAACATGGATTAGATCCAGATAAGCCACAGAATTTGGCAAAGACAGTGACAGTTCACTGAGATAATAGAAGAAGTCATATTCAATATATATTCATTAATGATCATTTCAAGTATTTAGTTAATTAAATAATCCTATCTGTTAAGAATGTCTAAAAAGTAATATCTGTAAAATCCTCTCTATCAAGTCTCTTTCTTACTTCAAAAATATGAGAATTCCATGGCTTCAAGTCAACATAAACACCATTAAATTCTAAATCTGTTCCTTTATACGTGTAGGTTTTGTGGTTCAACCTGTCGAAAAAAATCCACTCGGAAGACCCAAAATTTATGTTTTTAAGCCTTGCATGTCCCCTTCCAAAAAATGGACTGTAATTTATGACGATTAACTGATATCTTTGGGAAGAATGCCATTGATAAGCAATTAAATTTAAGTGAGATTGGTCATAATCCGTTAGTGGTTCAATATCGCATAATGACCATTTTCCCTCTCCTATACTCCTATCGGGGGCTGCCCGGAGTAATCTTTGATAAAAATGAAATACATACATGTTTACTTCTTCAACAGGTTTTCTTCCGAGTTGGATTGGAACTTTGATCTTGAATCCTTGCATTTGACCGTCATGAACTAAACGTGCTCCGGGTAGTGTTAATATCATTACAGCAGCAGCAAGTGATCTCTCCTTACCAAATTCAATTAAAGCCCTTTTTTCATCATGATTTTCAATGAACCTTAAAAGCTTGCTTTGATATTCCCAATCAGCATTAAGATGCGCTTTAATTGTATTAACGTCTTCGTGCAACATCCGGTCATATAATCTTTTATCATAACAAAAGTCAAATCCTTGTTGCTGTAATTTCCATTCCAGATCCCAATAGACTTCAGCAATAAATTTAAAATTTGGATATTCTTGTCTTATTTCTCCTATAATTTCTTCCCAAAATTCATCTTTTGGTATTTCAGTTATCCTTTCACTCCAAGTTTGTTTAAAAATCTCATTAGTTACTAACATGGCCATATCACATCGAACTCCATCACATTTAGACGCGATATTTAGAAGAGTATTTATGGCTTTTTGACGAGCAACGGGAGAGAATGCATTAATTTGAACGGTATCCGTCCATGGAGGAAAATAGGGATCTTTTCCATGAGCATAAATCACGTCATAATTTATAAAAAATTCATCGGGATAATTTTTCAAATCGTCTTCAGTACCTGTTATGAAAACGTCAGACTTCTCCAGAGTCCATATGTGGTCAACAGAAACATGATTGGGCACGTAGTCTAATAATAAAAATTTACTTCGTCCCATTAATTGCATCCGAAATGCTGCCAAACCTTCTGAACCCCCTAAATGGGCATCTACATGATAATAAAAAACAGAATATGGTGAGCCAACTACATCATCCGGGCTGAAATCTTTTAAAGCATCATGAAACTCTGTCTGTAATTCTGGATGTTTTAATGCAATTTCTCTACTTTTAGGACTTCTTTCCCATACACCCATCAACCAAATAACATCAAAATATTTTAGATCCGAGTCAAAAATTTCATCTGGAATATTATTTAGCGTGATTTTTTTTTCGTATTTTTGAGAGAGTGAACTTAACCAAGGCCAAGTGTTAATCTGATAAATTTTTGGGTTTTTAGGCCATGGTTTGGTAAGTTTGATCGTAGTCTTTTTTTTCAATTATATTAGTCCATTTCTTTATTATTTGAATGTAACATAGGACTGGTTATTTAAAAAATAATTCTCTAAAAAATAAAAAAAAAGGAAGAATACAATTAAAAAAATTGATATTATTTGATAATCGGTATTTTACTATAGTTTAAAAAATAAATATAAAAATAACTTACAACATAAGTATTATAGAGAAAGTTAAAAAGGATATTAAACATGAGTGAAGAAAAAGAAGCATTAAGAAAATTAATAATGCTTATCTCAGAACTGCGTGCTAAGGATGAAGAAAGGTACGAGGCACACGTAAATTTTATGAACGAAACGATTAAAATGATTAGTGCGATTGAATCTCAAATGAATAAGCATTGGGCGACCGTATTAGAATCTCTCAAGGAGCTAAATGAAAATATTTCAACAAACTTGGATTCATTATTGACAGGTATTAATCCTGTTGGATTAAAAGAAACCTCACAATCATTAAATGAGATCATGGAAACGATGAATAAAAGCATTCAGTCAATGAATTTAGAAAAAGTAATTAGTGAACTAAATTATTTAAAAAGTGGTGGCACCTATGCTATTCAGATGCCTACTCAAGTAATGCCTACAGGAACGGCTCAACCTGAACAAATTACAGTGGGACTTAATCCGCCTGCTGGAACTCAGGCACCTGCGGGAATAAAGACTCCTAGTGCTGCTAAAGCTAAATCTTCAGATTCAGAATGGGTAGATCCTACAGAAAAGCGAGAAGAACAAGATGACGAAGATTCAAGGTTATTAAAACCAAGTGATTTTTTTGGTATGTAATTTCCGTAAATCCTCTACTACTATTGCTAACTTTTATTTTGTTATATTTTCTCCTTAAAAAAATTATATTAGATTGAGCTATTGTAGAATTTCTGTGAATGCCCCTAACCTAGTTTTAATTTGTTCTAGGTTTTCACCAATTTTATTAAAATTTATTGAAGTAATAGGGATCTCTAATTGTTTTCGTACTTTTTCACGCAACATGTTATAGCAATTAGATATGGAATGGCATCCAAATAATTGGTTAAATATGACTCCATCTACATTCAATTTTTCAGCAACTTTTAAGTATGAGTTAGTCAAGGTATCATTGTCACATCCAACTCTATTATTAGTGGCATTTAAGAGGAATCGACCATATTCTTCGATTGGATTTG
>CAZRIR010000373.1:0-2963 GCA_964600195.1 uncultured archaeon
GAAAGGCTTAATGTACAAACAAGTAGAAAGATACGAAATACTAATCTAATAATTCTAGCTGGTCTCATTATTATGTTCTACTAATAGTTTTTGTTAAAATAGTTATAATAAAAATATACTTGTTTCTAATTATTAAAAATTTTGTTATTTCATAAATCCCATAAATTTGTCAAAGAATGAAATAGAATAAAATATTTACTCTAAAGGAATCGGGTATAATTCAATTTTCCCCTGGGCAATAATTATGTTTCGTTAACTATTCAAAAATCAATGATAGTTTTAAATTCAAAATTTTAAAAAATAGGAAAAAAGAAAAAAATATTAATCAAAAACGGTTGCGACCGGAAATCGCTAATCTTCTATAATTTTTCAAGATTAGTTCATATTTTTTATTTTTTTTAGTGTTCTATCTTGAGTGTTAATGTTTTTTTATGCGTGCCAAATCTTCTCCATGTTTCCACATCTACAATAGAATTTATTCCAGCGGGTTCTAATTCTTCAAGTAACATTTTATCAACATATATCTCAACGGGATATCCATCATTTTCATTGTCGTGATTTAGTTTATCGAAATTTCCGTTATCAATGACCTGTTGTTTAAGAGCTAATTGAACTAGATTGTAGCAATATGTCCTTGATCATGAACGGGTGGTGTACTTGTATATGGCTAAAACGACATCATCTGGCTTATCTATCGTAGCTTTTTCTGCATGTATGAGATCGGAAGCCTCTTTTGTTAATTTTAAATTCATCGTATATTATCATTTTTTAATGTTTTATAAATATGTAATAGTCTTTTTTGAACAAAAATCTTGAGATTATAAAATAAAATCATAGTTTCAAATTTAGTTTATTATTATTTTTACACAAATTATTAAAGATAAACAAGATCATCAGTACCTTCAAAAAAACCTATTTCAGATTTCGATTAATAAAAAATTTTCAAATAATTAACAAAAAATAACTTCACGATGATTAGGAAGCGCCCCTTATCACCAACCCTCTAACATTTGTAGAATTGGTTCATTTCAACCATAAGTGTCGTTATTTAATTTTTTCATGAACAATAATCCCACTTTTTTGCCTTTGATATCACTGATAATGGCATCAATCACGACTAATCCTTTTTCTTCTAATTCGGGAATGATTGATTTCTCCATGTATACTTCGATATCTACATCCTCATCGATATCCTCCCATTTTACAAATTCAGGATAACCTTCAAGAACTTTTTCTTTCTCTACTAATTCGAGCACGTTTCCACAAAAACTCATGGTTCAAGTAGATGAAGAATAATAGAAAAGGGCGACTACAAGTTCGTTTAATTCTTGTTTTTGCTGTTCATGAACATAGTCCAATGCGGTTTGAGTAAATGATACTTTAAACAAAAACCACCTTTTTATTTCTAATTTTTAACTTAATTAAATTAAATCAATTTTACAAAAAAAATCTTTTTTACATGGATTACAAAAAAAATAAAAAAAAATAGTGTAAAATATGAGTAATAATGAATTTTACTTCCTATTCATCCTGTTTTTTCTCCAGAGACTTAAAGGTGTTTCAATTCCTCTTTTTTTTCTTAGAATCAATTTTCTTATTTCATCTACAACAAATACACTAAATGCTCCAAGTATAACAGCAATCCAATAATAAATATGGTATAGGGGTATCACGTGAAATGCTATACCTAATGGAGTAAAAATGATAAGCAGTTGCAGGATTATTGATATTCCTGTAGCCCAAAAAAGATGCTTATTGGGAAATAGATAAAATGGTTTTATATTGGAAGTACATGAATAGACAAAAATTAATTCACATATCACTAGATTGGCAAATATAATCGTTTGTGCTAATGCGATTTGATATTGTTCAGGACTAAGAATTTGGCCCCAAACATTTATATCAGTAGTAGGTAACATTCCAGCAGTATTCCATACAGGAATTAATACACCCCATAATAGCAAATACAATGAAATGTCAGTAATCGAAGTATAGATTCCTAAAAGAAGTACAGGTCCTTTTATTTCTTTAATTAAAGTAAATCCTTCCCGTGGTTTATCCTTCATTACATCAGGATCCGTGGGTGTTAATCCTAAGACCATTGCGGGAATGCCATCTGTTGCAATATTTAACCATAATATTTGAATTGGTTCAACAGGAAGTGCAATAAATATCCATGGTAAGAAATTCATGACAATATATGCAGTTACAATCAAAAAAATCTCATCAAAATTCGTACTTAACATGTATCTAAAGAATCCTTTAGTTGTCTCAAAAATTCCTCTCCCTTCCTCAATAGCATTAATAATTGTTGCATAATTATCGTCAATGAGGATCATTTCAGATGCTTCTTGTGTTACTTCCGTGCCTTTTAATCCCATGGATACTCCAACATTAGCCCCTTTCACGGCAGGAGCATCATTTACACCATCACCCGTCATTGCAACCACTTTACCTAGTTCCTTTAATCTTCTTAAAATTCTTAATTTATGTTCAGAGGAAACTCTTGCATAAATGTCGACTGTCTTTACTTTCTCACGTAAATCATCATCGGTCATCTCTTCTAATTCTATTCCAGTTATTGCTTCTTCTGATTCTGTCAAACCTATTTGATGTGCGATAGCCACTGCAGTTATTTTATGATCACCCGTAATCATGATTGTTCTAATACCCGCCATTCTTGCCTCTTCTATCGCATCTTTGACTTCATCTCTTGCAGGATCGATAATTCCTGCTAAACCAAGATAGATATAATCCTTTTCCATATCCTCTTCAGTAAATCCTTCATTTAAAGGTTTATAGGCTATTCCTAATACTCTCAGAGCATCTTTAGCAAAATTTTCGTTCTTTGAAAGAATTTGATCTTCAATCTCATTAATTGGTTTTTCCTGTCCATTCATAATACCTTTGCTTGCATTTTTTAACAAAACGTCAGGTGCACCTTTAATCATGGAGTATAAATT
>CAZRIR010000374.1:0-2949 GCA_964600195.1 uncultured archaeon
GAGAAATTGGGGTTTTACCGCCACCACTAGTAGGTATAGATTGGACTCCCGCAATAATAGCACTTACAGTAGGTATTATTGCTGCCGTATTGGGCTTAGTATCATACATTCTTTATTTCCAATACCCTCCCTTAGTACGAAAAGTAAGGGCACTTCGGAGAAAAATTAAAAGAAGTCGTTCTCTTAAAAATCCTGTTGCTGTTGAAAATCGGGAATTACACATAAAGAATGCAATTAGGGAAAGACTAAATATATTAAAAATAGAACCGGGGATGAGTAAAGTGACATCTCCTATAAAATAATTATTAAAATTTTATATATATATAAAAAATGTCAAAAAGAATTATAAAATAAATGTGAATAGGAATGCCTTTAGGATATATCATATCAAAATGGACGGAAGATAAAGGATTAGTGGTTCCTGCTAGCTTTCCTGATAACATGACGGTTGATTTAGATGACATGATGCGCGTTTTTTATGCTCATATCACGGGTGCCGGAGCAGAAGGAAACGTGTTCGTGCGTTTAGAACACTCTCAATGTAATGTAGCGAGTTATTTTACGGGCATGGACTCTCAAGAACCAATTATGATCAATTTGATGCTCACGTTCGGTGAAGATCCTGAAATGTTCGGAGAATCGTATTTAAAAGAAATTAATGATGAGATTATTAAATACATGTCAGAGCTTGCAATGACGAATACAGCACAATCTTACGACGTCATCAAGAAACTCAAGGATTATTTAAAACTCGCGTTATTTCAATTAGAACGGCTAAAAAATCTAACGAAGGAACAACGCTTAGCCCAAATATATAGTAGCGAAAAGGGTAGGGCAATATTAGAGTTCTTGCAGGAACGAGCTCGTCCAAGAAAAGAACTTTTAGCCTTATTAGAAGATAAGTTAGGAAAATTAATTTCGAGCATTGATTATACCTTGGATCCTTTCGTAAAAACCGACTTAGTGCATCAAGATTGGATAGCGGGGCTTGCGGATGTCATTTACTTTCTTCAATCAGATTTTATCATTTCAAGAATCCCTCCTGAAAAGCTCATTTCTGAAGCCAAACGTGGTTTACCTAACCCGATTTTGGCGAAAAATTATCTCGATACCGTGAGGCGATATTTTGTAAATTACAAACCCACGATTGAAGATAATTTAAAAGTTGCAAAAAACATGATGAATCCGGATAAATATGATTATATCGTATTATTTCGAGACAAACCTTATCCTTTAAATAAAATTCCGAAAGGACCAGGCGAATCATTCAAATTTGTCAAGTCCATGCTTAAATCGATGGAAGATGACCGGGTTATAGCAATAATAAAAGACAAGAAGGGAACGGAATGGGTATTCCTTCTTTCAGATTTATGGACAGATACATTCTATCCTGAATACATGGTTGAACAAATTAGAAAAGATAGGATGAGCGGGTTACTTAAAAAGGAAGTGGCCGTGAAGCATTTACAATTACTTGAAAAGGAATATCCAAAAGAAAAGGTGTGATGATAAATTGACAGAATTAAAGACGACACAAGTATTAGAGCTCATTGGATTAAAAGAAGATGAAATCGATACCTATTTTAACCTGACGGGAAGAGGTCCAGTCATGGTTGGAGAGATTGCTCTTATGGCTAGTGTTAACGCCCAAAGAGCTAACGATATTGCAAATACCTTGCTTCAAAAAGGTTTAGTGCGAGAAATAGCAGGAACTACACCTTATTATGAAGCTCTGCCACCATATGTCGCATTGATGAACCAGATCCGGCAATTTAAGGAGTCCATTCTAACCCTTCAAAATGCTACTCCACAAAAAGTCCAGTTCAAATTCAAGTCTCTTGAGCATGAATCCGACAAGCTCCAAAAATTCGAAGAATATCGAAATTACATTCAAACCATGAAAAATGAGCTTCCTTCACAATTAAAAGTTCATTTTGAGGCATTTAGCAAAGAAGTTGAGCAAGTAAAGCAAATTCGTGAAGTTAAAAAGTATATTCTCAGTCTTAGAGAAATTGCTCCCTCAGATATCTTGCAGGAATTTGAAAAAATGGAAGAACGATTGGACCGAATTAAGACAGAAATCTCAGAAAAATTTGAGACTCAATTTCGAGTTCCTGCCATGAGAAAAATGGCTGAAAATACAGTGGATGCCATCATCACGAAGGAATTTAAGGACATGACGGAGTATTTCCGTAATAGGATCGTAAATAGCACTCAAGAAATGCTGGATCGTGTTGTAAATCAATTGGCAAACATATCCGATGTCGCTCTTGACGTGGGCTCCGATCTAGATGCTAGTTTTGTAAATATAGAATCAGGACTAAAAAGCACGTTAACGGACTTAGACATGAGGGTCTCACAAGTATATGATGACGTGATGCAAGGCATTGCTGATCTGAAAAACCTTTTTCAAAAGGAAATATTTGAAACCATTCAAAATGATCTCATCTTCAATATCATCAATCAACTGGAGATGTCCGAAGCAACAATGAGAGAATTTTGGGAACGTTCGAAACAGACATCATTGCTCAGTTTTAAAGACGTGTGGTTTGTCAGGAGTCAACAAGGAATGATTGCTCAAGTTAATGACTGTGTATCTCGAGTCAAGATGCGACTACATATTATTTGTCCTTCAATTGAAAATGTCGACCTGTTGTCTCTTTCCCAGGTAAGAAAGCATGTCAACGTGAGAATTTGCACGAATTTTGATGCTAACAATCAAAATCATATGCAGATGATCAATATGATAAAGGAACATTCCAATTTTAATTTAAGACATTATCCAAGAGAAAATATTTGGTCAATTAACAGGGATTTTGAAGAAGTCGTAGTTTGTGTCTTATCGAAAAGTGATTTTGGAACGCAAATTGCGGGTATGGGTTCGGTTTTAGAAGAGCACGTGAAATTATTCGCAGCGTTATTGGAAGATGTCTGGATTCAGTCCAAAAG
>CAZRIR010000375.1:0-2934 GCA_964600195.1 uncultured archaeon
GTCGTTATGGTTGAATATTCAGAACTCGATGGAAATCATGTTTCAATCTCTACAGCCATGACTCCTGGAACTTATATTGTTAATATAGGTCATGATTTGAAGAAAGGTGCAATTATTTGTAAAAAAGACCAATTAATCGACTTGCCCACTTTAGGTGTATTATCTGCTTGTGGAATTACAAAAGGTATAGTTTTTAAAAAACCTTTAATTAGTTTAATGAGCACGGGCAATGAGCTCACGCCTCCCAATGTTAAAGAATTGAAAGTAGGAAAAATTTATGATGTTAATTCAAACGTTTTAAAAAGAGCCATTCAAAATGCTGGAGCGGAGGTCAATTATTTGGGCATAATTGAAGATAATGTCAAACTGCTGGAGAATGCTGTTGAAAATGCTCTAAATAATAGTGATATTGTCATGCTTTCAGGTGGCACGTCCAAGGGTGAGGGTGATTTTGGACCTCAAGTATTAGAAGGATTTAAGAATATTGACATTTTGGTTCATGGCGTGCGCATTAAACCGGGAAAACCCTTCATCTTTGCAAAAATCAACCAAAAAATAATCTTTATATTACCCGGATATCCTACATCGGCATTAAGTTGCTATTACGTTTTTGTAGAAAACTTCCTCAGGAAAATGACGGGATATCCCTTGAAAGAAAGAAATTCTGTATCTTTAGAGATCGGAGAGAGGATATATAGCACGGTTGGAAGATATGAATTTCGACCCGTAAAGATCCAAATGATTGATGGGAAAAAAAAAATAATCGCAATAAAAACGGGCTCTGAGGCCATAAGTACTTTATTTCAAGCTGATGGCTATATTGAAATTGAAGAATTAGAAAATATTGTAGAGAAAGGAGACAAAAGAAACGTCTTTCTTTTTTAAAATTATAAAATAATTGAGAACGTGTTGCTAAAATGAAAGTACATGAACAGCATAAGAAACTAAGTCCTGAAGAAATCAGCATTGCTCTTGTAATCGTTAGTTCTTCACGCTTTAAAGAAAAGAAAACTGGAGAAATTAAGACGGATAAAACAATTCCTTTAATAAAAGAACTATTACAGGATTATCCAAAATATTCACTACTCAAGACGGATATAATCGCAGATTCTGAGGTCCAAATAAACGAGACCGTCGAAAGATTGGTTGATGATTCATCAAATGATGCAATAATTTTTAGTGGAGGAACAGGTTTTACTCCAAAAGACATTACTTATGAAACAGTGGAACCAATGTTCGAAAAAAAAATGGATGGCTTTGGAGAACTCTTTCGATATCTTTCTTACAAAGAAATAGGATCTGCTGCGATGTTATCAAGAGCTACGGCTGGAAAAATCAAAAAAAAGGCTGTATTTTTACTTCCCGGTTCTCCAAATGCTGTAAAGTTGGCTTTAAAAGAGCTAATCTTGCCTGAATTGGGACACATCCTTTATTCTATCAATAAGGAGGAATGATAAAGGTGAATAAATTACACGAAATTGGATTCGCCAAGCTGACTCCATTAGATGAAGCGCTCGATAAACTGCTAAATTATACGAAATTAACACCAACGGAAGAAATATATACTAAAGAAGCCTTAAATCGAGTTTTAGCCGAAGATGTCGTGAGTAATATTGATGTCCCTCCCTATAAAAGATCTGCAATGGATGGTTATGCTTTAATAGCAGAAGATACCTTCGGAAGTTCACCGAAAAACCCCGGAACTGTGAAGCTTGTAGGAAAAATAGAAATTGGGGAAAAAAATGATGAATTAAAAGTTCAAGAACGTCAAGCAATAAGAATATCAACTGGGGCTGCAATTCCTGAAGGTGCGAATGCAGTTATCATGATAGAAGATACTGAAATTAATGATGATATAATTACCCTCTATAATGCAATTGCTCCAGGAAGAAATGTTATAAAAAAAGGGGAAGATATCCAAGAAGGAACTAAGATCCTAAAAAAAGGAGTAGAAATTAAAGCCGAGCATGTAGCTCTCCTCAGTTCTTTGGGGGTATTGAAAGTAAATGTTCATAAAAAACCTTCTATAAGCGTTTTCGCAACGGGAGATGAATTAATTGAAGTTGGAAATCCTCTTGAACCGAACAAGATTTACAATTCAAACTCTCCCATGATATCCGCTCTCGTTAAGATATATGGTGGACATGTCATGAGAGAAAAAACGCTAAGAGATGATAAAGAACTACTTAAAAATCAATTACTAGAAGCGTCTAATGATTCTGATATCATCATTTTTACTGGAGGAACTTCAGTCGGCACAAAAGATTACTTGCCCGAAGTTTTGAATGAAAATGGAACCATCATGGCGCATGGAATAGCAATGAGGCCGGGGTCCCCTGTTTTGATTGGATACTTGAATGATGAAACACTTGTTTTTTGTCTGCCTGGAACGCCCGTCGCTGCGTATGTTGGTTTTCTCACAATTACCGGGCTTGCCTTGAGACACATGATGGGATGCCTCAGACTTGATCCAAGAATTGAGATTAAAGCTATCATGGAACGAGACATTCCCGTGGGTAAAATGGGATATGTTCACCATCTCAGGGTTAAAATAGAAAAATCTGAACAAGAAAAAATTGCAATTCCAATTAAATTAAAGGGATCCGGAATCATCACGTCCCTAACTGAGTCTGATGGCACCATCCACATTCAACCAAACCGGGAAGGTTTAAAAAAAGGAGAGCAAGTCCTTGTAAAACTTCATCCTATATAATCTTGAAAATAGAATTACATGTCTGTGGCAATCATGACATTTGATGCTTTAATTACAGCAGAGACTTCTTTTCCTTCCTTCAAACCTAATCTCTCAGCAGAGGATTTTGTAATAATTGATACGACTTCCGCTCCTCCTGCCAATTGAACTATAATTTCTGAATTTACAGCACCATGCTCAACCTTTTTCACGGTTCCTTTTAGCACGTTACGTGCACTTAT
>CAZRIR010000376.1:0-2933 GCA_964600195.1 uncultured archaeon
CAAAAATTGGACTCCTAATTAAAAATTGGACTAAAAATTGTTTATATTCACTTTTTAGTTTTATTCAACTAACGATAAACGAATTTAGTGAAAAAAATGTCTGATCCAAATAATCAAAACAAAATAAAATATTGTAGTTATTGTGGTTCTGAGATTAGAGGAAATGCCCAATTCTGTTTCGCTTGTGGACATAGATTTGATGAAAATCCCCTCAGTGAACCTTCACAGCCAATGCCTACGGATAGTGTTTACAGTACTTTCGCTACCAAAGCATATGAAATTAAGGAAAGAATTGCTGTTAAAATGGCTCAAAAAAAGAAAGAATATGAAATGAAAAAAGCAGCAAAAATAGAAGCAAGAAGAGCAAAAAAATTAAAAATGAAACAAAAAAGAATAAAGAAAAAGAAAGCAAAAAAAAGTTATGCCAAGGGAATTTTTGTAGGAATTTTCATAAGTTTAGTTGCTTTTTCAATCGGGGGTTTTTTTGTTATTGGTTTCATGACGCAAGGAGTATACGAGGATTCTTTTACCTATTACTATAATCCTGCATCACCCGCTTCCATCGAAGAGTGCATAATTTATGGGGATACCGCGGGCATTAACATTCAGTATAATTCAACGCCCGTAGATTATATTGTTAAAGTTGATGTTGATATAAGCGTTTCAGGTCTGTTTGTCTCAGATAAGAGCTATGAAAATTTCTATAATCCAATTAGCTGGAAAAATACAAGTTCAGCAGAATTCTCTCTAACGGGCTATCTTTGGTCATGGATTGATCCAACTAGTTGGTTTAAAATACAAAATAATCTCATAACAGTAACATTAAGGACGGATGTAGTTTATAAATTAAGCGCAACATCTATAACTGGAGGAATTTCACTGGTTGCTCCTGAAAATACAACGATAGATGAACTTAATTTGAAATGCGTGACTGGAGGAGTGCGTCTAAATGCAGCAGAAACCAATTTTACCAAAAAAGTAATCTGTGAAACTACTATGGGAGGTGTTGTATTAGATTTTGCAAATTGCACTTTTAATGATGATGTTCAAGGAAATGCAATTACTGGTGGAGTGGAATTTAATTCCTATAATCCAAACTATACTCAAAATATTAATTTGAACTTAGGAACGACGACGGGAGGGATAGTAATGAACATTCAACAATATTCGGACATGAGCGCAAATGTTACTGGAACAGCTAGAACGGTTACTGGAGGTGTTTCTATAGATTACCGAGACACCATTAGTGATATTGGAGCAAAATTCACAGGCACAACGGTAACAGGTGATGTTTTCCTACCAAGTGGTTCTAATTTCACATTACAACCTCCGGATTCCAGCACGAGTCAAAATTACAATACTGCTAACACAACCTATACAATAACTGCAAGTACCACTACAGGTAATGTTAATATAGCAGGAATATGTACTATTTAATTTTTTTTTTCTTATTTTAATAACATGCGAATAGCATTATTAATCAGTACTAGGGCTTCAGAATTAGTAATTATCCGGATATCTTTTGCATTAATTTTAAATTGAGACAGGTCATATTTCTCCAGTAATTCATTTAAATACTTGGTCAAATATCTGATTTCTTGTTTTTCTTCTTTTATTATTAAATTTAATTTATCGATTTTATCTTGCGCGGCCCGATATTTCGTATTTACTGAAACAATAGTATCCGCCGTATCATTTAATTGTTCTTCTAAATCCTTAATTGTATCAGAAAAATTTTTAACCCCTTGTCCCATAATCCTGCCACCCCTGGAAGAAATAATACATCAATTCTCAATGCCTTGAGAATCGTGTTATATGATAGTTAATTGAAACCTAAAATTTCCTATCAATTATGATATACACTAAATATGAATGATATAATTTTTAAATCTTGATGAAAAACACTTTTGTTCGTGATAAGTAACCTAAAAAATATATTTTAATGAAGAGAATATCTAAGAAGAATTTTCAAGAATTTCCCCTACATAATATAATCCTATTAAATTGCCTCTTCTTTGAAATTTCCTCGATACTAGTAAAATTACCACGTGCTCATTCTCATCTAACATTCCAATTTCCACAGAATATTTTACAGATCTCTCAATTATACTTTCTGCATCCATTTTATAGAAATCAGGATTCTCTAAATATATAGGTTGGACGCCACATACTAAATTCAATTCACGCGCAGTCCTCTCAGAAGGTGTAATAGCAATAATCGGCAATTCTGGTCTAAATTTTGCGATCATTCGTGCTCCATATCCTTGACGAGTTATAACGAAGATTTTACCCCGAAAATTTAATTCTTCCATTTCTCGTGCTAAATCATAAATTGCATGCCCAAGAGTTTGAGTGTGCGTTAGTCTTTCTGAATCATAGTCATCAGGAGAGCGGGGAGGCATGTAATTTTTTGCAGTAACGATTATTTTATTCATTGATAGTACAGACTTGATTGGATATTTCCCTACCGCTGTTTCTGCACTTAACATTACGGCATCAGTTCCATCTAACACTGCATTGAATACATCATTAGCTTCAGCCCGAGTAGGTATAGGATTATTAATCATCGATTCAAGCATTTGAGTTGCTACAATTACGGGCTTACCTTCTTTATTGCATTTATTTATCATTTGTTTTTGTCTAATCGGCACTTGATCAGGGTCGATTTCCACCCCAAGATCGCCTCGAGCAACCATGATTCCATCACTTACATTCAAGATTTTGTCGAAATTCGTAATGGCTATCGGTCGTTCAATTTTAGAAATGAGTTTTATACGATCATTTCCATAGTTTTCTAGGATTTTTTTGACATTAAGAACATCATCACCACTTGAAACAAATGAAATTGCACAATATTCCGTATCCAAATCAGCGATTAATTCCAAATCTTTTATGTCTTTCTCAGTCGGAACTTTCTGCTCCAATTCTCCAGA
>CAZRIR010000377.1:0-2885 GCA_964600195.1 uncultured archaeon
GTCATCAATGAAAATGAGTTTCGATTTACCTCTTTTATTTGAGATGTGCCCGTCAGGCCAATGTCTCCTGAAGATCCACCAGCATCACTGCTTCCAATGTTTGAAGGTGTTATATAATTTTCTGAAGGTGATGGAGGGTTTAACCAATCATCTGTAGCTGTAGGTTGACTGTAATTACCTTGTCCTTGAAATTGTGGTTCCGTATATTTTGATGCCTGTGGTTGAGTGCAATCAGAAACATATCCTGCCGATGACTTTAAAGGTATTCCCATTTTTCGGGAAATCTTTTCATCCAAGATGTTGGTTAAAATAAGAGCTGATACAAACTTGCCTTTTTCTCCACCTTTTTGAAGATGCGTGTGGCTTATGATGTGAATCACACGACCTCCTAATTTTCCGACATCAAAATAACACAACACTGCACCTTCACCCCATTTATATTTTAATTCCCTGGAATATATCAAGACATTCACTTCAACAGGATTTAATACTCGAATGGGATAACTCTTCGTTTCCAACCACCATCTAAATTCATCCTCAGATGTGTTTTTTGTTGCTTTTTTAATCCACTTTTCCCGGGTCATTTCACTTTTTACACCATCTAAAAAAGGGTGAGTTGGATCAGCAAGTTGACAAGCAACTACGACGTCCCCTGTTTTTTGATTGTTCCATCTTATATAACCAGGGAATAGCTTTTCTACAATAGAAACGAGTGCCCAATCCGTTGTTATCAGCCAACCACCATTTTGAACAAAGACTTGGATTCTCGGATGAGCCGCCTCAGGAATTTGATTTCCTGGACATCCAATAAGCACGATATCATATAATCCCAAGTCATATTTCATGATCTGATTTGGTTTTATTGTCCTTTTTTCAGCAGCATACATGTTTTCAATTACTTTTTTAGGTTTTTCGAACCGTCCTTCTACAGCAAGAATTTTTCCATGTTTTTCTACAGCTTTGACGATGTCTTTCTTATTTAATGCCTCCATTTTGCGTTTTTTGACTTCAGAATAAAGATCTTTATAACTCATATCTCATAACATTATTTATAAATAATTTAAAGTAATTAGTGTTTTCTTATTAATTATTAAAAGATTTTCATATTTATATTTTAAATGGCTTCATAAAAAGATTTTAACTTAACCAGAAAAATAGTTATGATATTTAAATCAAATCATATCTAAAAATAGAGAAAGGTTTTATTATAACGTGTATTTTTTAGTTACATATAAAGATCAGAATGGATCATGCAAGAGCGTAGACCCCCCAATAAAGATATTAATAAAGAAGATATCATTGGATCTGAGACAATTTTCGAGACCTTAAGGAGAAAAACACCATGGATTCTTGGAAATAGAATTAGAAAGCCTAAAATCAAATATCCAAAAATTACGCGCCGCAGGATAGTCAATAGAATAGTAGGGATGTCAACACGAAGTATTGTATTATTAGCTATTTTTTCTTTACTATTTTTGCTTCAAACTGGTGTGATCTATCTGGTTTATAGGGGTGTCCCTGCGATAGGTCAAGGAGGTTCAGATACAGCCATCTTTCTTTATCCAAGCACTCAGGAAGCGTTTATAAATGAGAGTATAGTTGCTTCTATCTTAATGATCTTCAACTCAGTAGGATATCTTTTTCTATTTCAAGCATCTCAACATTTATATGATAGGAAATTGGCAATAAGATATATAGTTATAGGTATTCTAATTATCTTAGGAACCTTTGCGGGACTTCAAGCCATGATAACCTTAAAGAGTGGTGGAACAATCTTTTCGGTCTAATTTTCAAATTTTAAAAAATTTTTATCAATCAACTTTACATATTTTAATTTCATCATAATCCACGATCACTTTATACAAACCCTTCATATTTTGATCTAATTCAGGGTCCCTCGTGTCTATTCTTAGAACTTGATTATTTATACTGAGCAGTTTAAATTTTGTTGCTACTATGATGACATTTTTGGGGGTAACTATCCTTAAAATCCGTGGTGAAAATTGCAAATTACCTCTTCCAAAAAGAAACCCTTGTTGTCCAATTAATGTTGTAATGATTTTTACTTGTTTTCCATCAATATGGTTGATAATTTGCTCCTCATTTAGATCTCTAGCAATAATTTCACCATTTATCAGCAAGTCTATGCCTAAAATGGTTTTTTCTTGTTCTAAGAGATCTGTTATGGCTCTTATTGTCGTTCCAGGGCCTAACAAGTAATAGACATCATCTTCCAAGATTTCAAGAATGCGTTTAGCGATCCGCTCTTGATTGTTAAGATCTGAATCAGGAGTCCTCATCTTAGATCTTTGTGACAAGTCAGGATTATAGGGGATCAGAAGTTCACCATATAATTTTGAAACAAGATGTCCTTTTCTGTATTCCGTCTCATCAATATCTAATACCTCAGATTCTTTTAATGGGATCTCGTCCCATAAAAATTGCATTACGATCGTTGCTGCGTCCCTGGGATTGACTGAAAAAACACTCGAATATATTTTTACACCTGTTGGAATCCCTAAGCAAGGAAGATTCTTTCCAATTGCTTTAAATATATCTCGAGCAGTGCCATCTCCTCCAAAAAATAATAAAATTTTCATATTATCTAATTTTCTCATCTTTAAAGCAGCTTTCATTGTATGTTGTGCCGAAGTTTCAGAAAGTTCTTTTATACCATTGAAAATCGGATCTTCAATCATTTCATAGGTGAACTGCATCTCTTTTAATAGAGATGCACCCATATATCCAGGACACGTGATAAATTTAATTTTATGCTTGATAGCCCTCAATTCGGCTAAAAATTCCCTAGCTCTATTTATTGCATTAGGTTGAGCACCTAAACTAATGGCTTTTTGCAATATTTTTCTTCCATCAGTCCCTTTCAA
>CAZRIR010000378.1:0-2883 GCA_964600195.1 uncultured archaeon
ACTCTGTCAACATCATGTTTTAATGATCGCCCCAATTCATTTGAATGATCTAAAAGCGTACGCACATCAAGATTATATGGGATAATCTGATTTTCTAAATTATTTAATCTAATGTTTTTTAAAAGGAGCGCATACGCATCAGGATTGAGATCGAATGAATATATTTTGACGTTAGTCTGTTTTGCTATTTGAATTGAAAATGGGCCAACACCTGCAAACATGTCAACGATAATCTCATTATTTTTGAATTCACTTGAAGCAATTCTTCTTCTCTCAAATACTAATCTAGGTGTAAAAAATGTCTTTTTAATGTCAACTTTAAAAATGCAATCATTTTCCTTGTGTTGCGTGAGGTTTTTTTTTTCTCCATATAAAAAGTTTAATTCTCTTAATCTGAAGTAGCCTTTAATTTCGCTATTTTTTTCAAAGACCGATTTCACATTACTATTCACTTGAATTAATGCTTTAGCTATTGTTTCTTTAAAATTAGAGCTATCAGTAATATTCTTAGTAAGATTTTTCTCAAATTCTAAGATTGCGATATCTCCAATTATATCATAAGATCTTGGAATGAACTTATAGTAGTATTTAGGGATAGTATTCTCAACCGCATCTTGAATTGATCTATACTTGAATTTTTTATTGAACGCCCCCTTTTTGAAAATAATCTTATATTTTAGTAACTCCTCAAATGATTTTTTAACTTCATTTATAACTTTCATATCATTTTTTAGAGGAAATAAAACATAGTCCTTTTCATAAATTATTTTATATCTGCTGTTAAGAATGGGTTTATTTTTAAATAATTGTTTGGTTTCATTAAAGAATAGATCTCCATCTTTTTTAGCTATTTTAATGAAAGGTATTATTTCTGATTTACTTAATTTAGTCATTTGAATCATCTAATTCAAAATAAATTTTCATTTCCAATTCAGGATTCGTTATGAGATTAATAAATTGACGATTCAAATCGTTTGATGATTTAGTACAATTGATTAAAACGGTTCTCTCACAAATAAAATTACTCTTTCGAAAAACCATATCTTTTTTGTTTAATAAAGTTAATTTTATATTCCCATATCCATAGAAGGATTCCATTAGGTTTTCAACTTTAATAGTTATTTTAAGTCTTTTTCCTTTTTGAATTAAGGCTTTCAATTCGGCATTTAAATCAGAGCATGCTTTTGAAGCATTAACTCCTAAAATACAATTGCCTCTTTTTGAAAGACTAGTATCTTTAGTTATTTCTATAGTTGTGCTGTGAGTGCATTGGAGATTTTCGTGTCCAAATGCCGTGATTTCGTCTAATATCTTCATTTATCTTATATATTACCTCAAGAAATCTTCTATATATTCTATTTTGTTAAATTTTGAAATTTCAATTTTTTTATTTTTTGATTTGAAAATGGAATACAATTCATTTATTGGATCGGCAGCAGGGAAATCATTAATTTCCCCAAATTGATTTTCATATTTATCGGGTATGAAAAAAGCAATTTTTTTCAGAAATTGAGCATTTTTACTGAGAAAATTCAGTGATTTTTGAATTGAAGAATTATATAGCATATCATTTTTTTCCTCATATGAAATAGATTCATATTGGCTGAGGGGATAGGTGTCTAATAGTTCTATTGGAATTATTCCATAAAAGAGAGAAAAATAGGTCACTTGTAATGATTCAATCTTAAAATTTTGCATATTTTCGATGTAATTTGACCAATACATGATGCTTGGAGAATTTTTAGGTCTTGTTTCCAATTCTGGAAAAATAACTAAAAATTTAACTTCAGGGGGTAATCGAAAATTTTTAACGATTTTATTATCATATCTAATAACTAACGGACGATATATCCCTCGTGATGATGAATACAATCGTCCTTTATCCTTATATACTTTTTCATGTTCTTCAAAATAAGCAGCATGTTCTTTTACGATCCTTGCAGCTTTAACGAGAGCTGGATGAGCTCTAATCCTTTGATCGACTAGTTCCCATAAATTACCTTCTCTAATTGCTTGTCGAATCGTTCTTAATTCTGAGAAAGAAATATACAAATTATGCTTTGCTAGGAGTTCAATCCTTAAATTTGATGAAAATTTAAGGACTTCTTTTGGATTATATTCGCAGCAAATGGGACAGTGACAAGGAAATTCGTTTAAATCTTCGAGCCTTTCCGTTCCCGTTGATAGTGTGAAATAACGATTTTGATTTGCATAAAGAATGTAAGCCGCCGAATCCATTAGATCGCATCCACAGGCAATTGCTAATGAAAAGAATTGTGGTAATCCAAGTCCAAACATGTGGATGGGTTTATTAGGGCGAATATTCTGCTTTACGGTTAACAATATTTTAATTGTTAAATCAAACCGGTAGTCCAAAAAAGCTTTAACCAAACCACCTATAGCAAATACCCCAAAATCTAGCTTACTCATTTCAATCGAACTATGTTTTAATAAATCTTGATATCTTGCTCCATGGATTGGACCAAACCATGAGCATTTAAGATTATTCCTACGTTTAATGTTATCTTTAGCTCGGAAAATTGTCGTTATCACCTTTTCTTTTGCAGTCTCATAATTATCGTCCAATTGAACGGGAATGTCCAATATTACAGGGAAATCTGCACCTATATCTTCTTGGAATTTTTCTATTTCTTTAGCATCAATATTCATTTTTTCTTTATTATACATGTATTGTTGGAACGCGCCACTATCTGTAGCAATTAAACCCTCAGAGAAATTAAAGTGTTGGTGAATACCTTTTTTTAAAACGTCTTCCTTTACCCTCTCATTTTGATAAAGAATATATGCATTTGTAAAAATTGATTGAGCACCAATTTTTTTTAAATCATCTGTCGAGATTGCGTTATTAATGGGGTGCACGAC
>CAZRIR010000379.1:0-1980 GCA_964600195.1 uncultured archaeon
GCTTTTCAATAATTTCAAATCTATTAGTTTTTCCATTATAGTTAAGTTGTTTTCCAATAAGTGGTTCTCCAATGTAAGGATTCCATTTAGCTTTACTTTTAAAGGATTCTATTCCTAAAATAAATTTTAAAACTTGTTGTGCTTGAATTCCACCAATAATTGAAGTTGTGGTAATGATTGTCGCAATTTTGCCAACAGTTTCTCCACTTTCGGATTTAATTTTCTCGCCGGTACAGGAAAATCTTTTCCACATTATATCCAAATCTAAATCTGAAATTCCACATTGTAAACATGGTGCTTCTGATATACCTGAATATACCGCTTGAACACTTCCAAAAAATTCATCAATTCCACTATCTACAAATGGAGTTCCATAATAATAAGCATAATTATTAGCTTGAAGTCTTGCTTCTATATTGTCAACACATGAACAAATTACGTCACATTTATAGAGATTTATATCAATATTTTCTAAGCTTTCTTTTATAGATATTATTTCCACATCAGGATTTAAATTTTTACATGATTCTTTAACTACATCGGCTTTATATTCCTTTTTCTTCGCATTTTTTATGGTGAAAAGCACGCATCTATTTAAATTTGAAATATTAATAAAATCATAGTCAATCAGAAATATTTTTCCAATCCCAAATAAAACTAAATTTTTTACAACTTCATTACCCGTCGCTCCAGCTCCAATTACCATCACGGATGACCTTGAAATCTTATTTTGATCCCAACCTTTAATTCTTTTTTGGCGATCATAGATATCATCATCTATCGAATTTTCTTCAATTATTTCATAATCAGAATTATTATCAGTCATCTTAAAATAATCAAATTGGATTAAATGATTGTGGCAAAATTTATTTCCCGATATCCTTTTCTTGATTCTTTATCTAACGTAAAAAAAGACATTTCATTTTTTATAGGATCGACGACCAAGGCTACATGATATGGTTGATAAAAGATACCTTTTTGAGTTGCTATATCCACGTGACTCAAGAAACATCCAAATCCCGGGTGGGAATGCCACCAACCAACATTTAATAATTTATGATTGTTTTGTTCCTTTTTTAGTTTTTCAAATTCATTTACATATTTTAAAAATTCAAATTCAATGGTATCTTCTTTATTTCTATCATCTTGAGCAATATTTATAACTCCCGCTTCTTCAACTAGTGTTTCCATTCCTTTAACCGCTTCCTCAATGAAAAGATAGTGGTTTATTATAACATAGTGTTGCTTTCTCCAAGTATAGAGTTCACCTACAAGATATCCAAATACTTCATATTTATTACTTTTACATATTCTAATTATATTTTGTAACACTTTTTGCGAAATATAAATTGGAAAAACAAAATTCTCATCAACATTCATATTTATTGTAGAAGTTTTTTAATATTTTGTATCAATTCTCATTAGCTATTTCTTTTTGACTTGATTCAATTTTATCGAGAATGGACTGTTGTAAAATTTTGATCGTAATTTTAAATATTTCCTCTTTTGCATTGATATCTTTGGCTGAAAAACCAAAAGTTTTGATTCCAAATACCTCCTCGATTTTATCGGGACTAAAAGCTTGTTCTTTAAGATCCTGAAAATTTGCAATTATATAAAAATCTGCTCTTTTTACTTTCTTTTTTAATATTTCATATTGTTTTTTGGTTCTGCTTAAATTTGAACCCGCAGAATTTGTCACGAGACAAATAATTTCTACAGAATTTAATAATTCTCTATATTGTTTAGAATTTTCAATCAAATCATCAATGTGAATTTCTCTTAGAATGAACTGTTTTATTTCTAAGCCTGAAATATTAATCGGTTTTTGGATAATTTCATTAAGATCATCGTCCAATTCGATAATTAATTCTCCCGGGAACAAATTCATTATTGTGGTTTTACCCACACGATTATCACCTACAAGTAATATTTTTGGAGGTATGAAGATATTGTCTTCCACAAATCCGTCCATATCCT
>CAZRIR010000379.1:1990-2883 GCA_964600195.1 uncultured archaeon
AATTTACTTATCTCACCATCCCAATTTAATAGATCCTTCCTATATCTTTTGATAAACTCACTTTTTAGGAGTTCTGCTCTTTCTCTTACATCTTCTTCAATGTCATTGATATCACATATGAGAACAAACATTACATCAAGTTCATCATCATTTGTAAATATAATATTAAAGTGCTTGAAGTTCAGAGAATTTGCCAATCCTCCCTTAATTTCTACGGCAAATGTATTTATTGCAGTTAAAAATCCCCCAATCAAATCCGATTCATCTAAATTTGAATCATCCTCATCTGTGGTTTTTCCAACGAATGATTTGCTATATGTAATTAATCCTCCCTGAGCAATTACTAAAATTCTCGATATCATATAGATCCTTATATTACCTAGTTTGAACCTGTAGATTTTATTGTATTAATAAATAAATCTTAATTTGTCAAGATTATATAATCTTTAATAATTTTGGATTTTAAAAATTTTCCTAACCACTCATGATTAATGAAATTTCCCTAAAGAAATTGTATAGAAAAGAATGAAAAATTGGATTTTTAAAACAAATTTTTTAAAATTTTCTTCAATAAAAGAACATAGTTTATTATTTTAATTTATTAAGGATTTATAGTAATGATTAAAGATGAGAGAACTGAAAATTAGAAATTCGGTTATTAAACTCGTTCAAGGGGATATTACAGAACAGAATGCAGATGCTATTGTTAATGCGGCAAATAATCAATTAATCTTAGGTGGAGGAGTCGCCGGTGCTATAAGGAGAAAAGGAGGTCATTTAATTCAAGAAGAATGTAATAAAATCGGAGGTACATTTGTAGGTGGAGCAGTAATAACCACCGCAGGAAAACTAAAAGCTAAGCATGTAATTCATGCTGTTGGACCACGAATGGG